>CAJQSN010000065.1 GCA_905614355.1 uncultured Rhodospirillales bacterium
TCTCTTAGATACGGATGCAAAGGGCTTAGTGGCTCTTGTTGGAGGAAAACAACGTAATATATTTGTTGCAAGAAAAGGAGAGCGGGTTTTTGCTTATTTAAATTGGTGTCCTCATAATCAAGTGCTAATAGATCAAATCCCTAATAAATTTTTTAATGCAAAGAAGTCTTATATTCAGTGCTCTAAACACGGTGCTTTGTTCAACATTGATGATGGACTCTGTATAGAAGGACCTTGTGAAGGAGAACGATTAAAGTCACTGGATATTAGTATTGAAAATGGTATAATCTATTTAGTCCAGTAAAGTTAAAAAAAGGAAAAATTCGCATTTATGTGATGCAATAGGCTGTTTATTTCGGTGCCGATATTTTCTGCCCAGCTCGGGTTAATTTACATACTAACCAATCGGGTTTGATTGGATTATTAAACCATGGCTCTGCCCAGCCTTGTTTTAAGCAAGAATTGATAGTCCGCGAACTAATTTTTTGTCCGTCATTATCAAACAAAGGTAGTTTGCCTCCCGCTTGATTTAGGCCTCGCCGTAACCACTTGAGTTGTGCATTGGTTGGTTGGATTTCTATTTCTGATTTCTTATGGCTCGTTACTTCCACGGCATGCTCTCCGTTGAACGTTTTTGGAACTTTAATCATATTAGATTAAAATGTTAAAATGTCCACATTTGGAAAAAGGGAGTCTTGTCTTGGAGATAAAAAATAAAACAAATTTACTCTATGTTACAGCGGGCTCAGAAGAGGAAGCAAATAAAATAGCTGCGACGTTGGTTGAAGAACAACTTGTTGCGTGCGCTAATATTTTAGGAGCTTCAACTGCTATTTATCGTTGGAAGGAAAAATTGACTAAAGAAACGGAATTTATTCTTGTTTTAAAAACTGTTGCTAGGCTAGTTCAGAAATCAGTACAGAGAATTGATGAGTTACATAGTTACGAATGCCCTGCAGTTATTGTTATAGATATCCAAGATGGTAACAAGGAATTCTTAAATTGGATTAATAATGCTGTTCTTCGTGATTTTAATTATTAATCATCTTTTCTGATAAACACCTATGAGAAAATTAAATAATTAAATCTGCACCCCTGTGATTGCTTGAGCGGCTATACCTTCCTTTCTGCCTGTGAACCCTAGCTGCTCTGTCGTTGTTGCTTTTATATTAATTTTTTTATCATTAATATTTAGAATTCTTGCAATATTTTTCTGCATCTGATCCCTGTAAGTGCTAATGGTAGGTTTCTCGCAGATAATAGTGAGATCTATGTTTATAATTTTTCCGCCACGTTGTTTAACCTCCGAGCCGGCGCGAGTTAAAAATATTTCCGATTTACAATTCTTCCATTTAGGATCAGTAGGTGGAAAAATTAAACCTATATCGCCGGCGCCAACGGCACCGAGAAGCGCGTCTGTTATTGCATGCATTGCAACATCGGCATCTGAATGGCCTTTAAGAGATTTATTGAATGGAATTTTAATTCCACATAATGTAACCGATTTTCCAGGTTTGAACCCATGAACATCAATCCCAAGTCCAACGCGCATTGTTTTTTTCTCTCCATTCATATTTAGAAAATTTTCTCCTCTGTCCAAATCTTGGGGTGTTGTCACTTTAAAATTTTCTATGGCGCCTTTAATAACTTCAACTGACACACCGTTTTTTTCTGCAATTGCAGAATCGTCTGTTAGGGCCAAACCCATCATTGATTCGTGCGCATCCGTGATAGTCTTGTAATTAAATCCCTGAGGCGTTTGCGCCTGCCATAGATTCGCACGGTCAACCGAAGTGATTACCTTATTTTTTTTTACGTGTTTAAGGCTATCGCTAACTATAAGTCCAGGAATAACTGCTACATGTTGATCGTCAAGGGATGCTAATACCGCATCAATAATGTCATGTGTGATAAATGGGCGAACAGCATCATGGATTAAGACATATTGTGGATTAATTTCTTTATAACTTTTAAGACCTAGGTATACCGATTCTTGGCGTTGATCCCCGCCAAATATAGGCTTAAGCAATTTTATTCCCTTCGTAGCTTCTTTATACAACTGCATGTCATCGGGATGAATGACAACCCTAATATGTTTAATACGAGGATGGATTCCTATAATTTTCAAACATCTTCTGAGCAAACTTACCCCCATTAATTTAACATATTGCTTGGGTGTCTCGCCTCCGAACCTGTTTCCACGTCCGGCAGCAACTAATAAGGCTACGCAGTCTACTGATGTTTTTTGTTTCAAAATCATAATTTCAGCTATTCTGGTTTCTAAATGTTAGTAAAGTTTACAGTTATAGCCAAGAATAGACCATATTTTTTTCAAGTATTTTGCACGGTTGATAAACTTCGGTTATAAAACAGTATGGATACTGTTTTCCTTCATATAACTGCGATTCTGACACTTATTCCACCTTCCCTACTTTACTTTAGACGGGATCCTAAAAAGGATTCTGTCTTTTGGTCGGTAATTATTGTGGCTCTTTGTTGTGTTTTATTGTGGGTATATTTAAAACAATCAGCGGGTTGGCATACTGGTCTTTCTGCAGCCTTGTGGTTAACAATTTTGGCTTGTCTAATAATTTACATTTGCATAGCTATTATTACGGATGAGGCTTGGCGTTTAAATACTGTACTGTTTCCCTACCTCTTGTTGCTGGGTTTATTGGCTTTTGTGTGGAACAAAGTTCCTGAGCAGTCGGTCTTGGGCAATGTTCATATAGCATGGATTGGAACGCATATATTAGTTTCTCTTGGTACTTATGGGCTCCTTACCTTGGCTGCCTTGGCAGCATTTGCTGCTATGCTGCGGGGAAGGGCACTAAAAACAAAAATAAAAACAAAATTTGTACGCCAATTACCATCTCTTGCGGCAAGTGAAAAACTATTAGTAAATTTATTAATTGCATGTGTAATAGTGCTGAGTATTGGTATTATTACTGGGATAGCATCTCTTTATGTATCAACTGGAAACCTTTTAGCACTTGATCACAAAACAATTTTAGCACTTACGGTCTTTGTAATCATTATCTTTATTATATATATTCATTTCAATAGTGGTATACGAGGCCGATTGGCTATGAGAGTTGTATTATTAGCCTATTTATTACTCTCTCTAGCTTACCCTGGTGTTAAGTATGTAAAATACGTATTGCTTCCTTCTTAAGCAAAATTGTTATTAATTAAAAATTTTACTGAATACAGTTGCGTTTGTGCTTATTTTGCCCAATAAGTAAGCATAATTTTGAGGTATTTTATGACAATTCAAATAGGTTCAGTAAAACTTGAGAATAATGTAATTCTTGCGCCAATGTCTGGTGTCTCCGATATGCCTTATCGAAGATTAGCAAAAAAGAATGGTGCGGCTTTGGTTATTTCAGAGATGATTGCAAGCCAAGCAATGGTGCGAGCTAATGAAAAAACTATAAAAATGGCTAGTAACTGTGCTGATGAGTTTCCCATGGCTGTTCAATTGGCTGGTTGTGAGCCTGCATTAATGGCTGAAGCTGCTAAACTGAACGAAGATCGTGGGGCCGCAATCATTGATATTAATATGGGTTGTCCGGTAAAGAAAGTTACAAAAGGTCATGCTGGATCAGCATTAATGAAAGATGAGAAGCTCGCAAGTCAAATAATTGAATCTGTTGTAAAGGCTGTTAAATTACCTGTAACTCTAAAAATGCGCACAGGTTGGGATGAAAATACTAGAAATGCTCCAGCTCTGGCTAAAATAGCGGAAGACTTAGGTGTTCAAATGCTCACGGTTCATGGGAGAACTCGAAACCAATTATACCGCGGTAAGGCTGATTGGGCTTTCATTCGTAAAGTTAAAAATGCAGTTTCTATTCCTGTAATAGGTAATGGTGATGTAACGGATGTCGATGACGCGGCTGCTCTCATACAGCAATCTGGAGCTGACGGGGTTATGATTGGCCGTGGGACATATGGTCGCCCTTGGTTTATAGGACAAGTTAATCATTTTTTAAAAACCGGAGAACGTATTGAAAATCCAAAAATTTCAGTTCAATACGAGATAGTTATTAATCATTATGCCGAACTCATTTTACATTATGGGGATGAGCGGGGTTTGAGGGTCGCTCGTAAGCATGTAGCTTGGTATACTAAGGGTCTTCCAGGTTCAGCGGGTTTTAGAGATATTTTTAATCGGATAAATAATATTTCGGAAGCTAAACTAGCGCTTGAAAATTTTTATTTACCATTACTTGAGCATGATGTAGCGTGAATTGATAGGAAGAAAAATGATAATAGCCCCTTTTGAAGAGGCTTTAAATATCAAAAGCGAAAATATTTTGAATGGCTTGGATTCAAGCATCATAGTAATTGATGATTACTTGAATATTGCTTACTTGAATAATTCAGCCGAACAGTTTTTTGCCGGGAGCCAAATTCAATTAAAAGGTAAAAATATTAGTCAATTATTACCATTTGATAGCCCGCTTATGTCATTAATAAGGCAGGTTCAGGTTGGTGGTAGCAGCGTCTCTGATCATGGATTTACGCTTGATACTCAACGTACAACAAAGCAATTAGTAAACGTGCAAATTACGCCAATGCTAGATAATCCTGGCTTTACAATTTTGAATATATTTGAACGTTCGATAGCTAATAAAATTGATCGTCAACTTACGCATCGCAATACTGCTAGATCAATATCTGCAATGTCTGCAATGCTAGCTCACGAAATTAGAAATCCACTGTCAGGTATACGCGGCGCTGCCCAATTAATCGAACAACAAGCCACGGGAGACGACAGAGAACTAACCCAGCTCATTTGTGATGAAACAGATAGGATCTGTCAGCTTGTTGATCGAATGGAGGTGTTCTCTGATCAACGCCCATTAGAGAGGAAACCAGTAAATGCGCACAAAGTATTAGAACGGGTGAGGCAAATTGCCCAGGTTGGTTTTGCTAATAATATAAAAATTATTGAAAAGTACGACCCTTCGTTGCCATGTATAAGTGGTAATCATGATCAACTGGTACAGATATTTTTGAATCTGGTTAAAAATGCAGCTGAAGCAATAAAACACAATAATGGAGAAATTGTTTTGCAAACCTCTTATCAGCACAGTGTGCATTTTGCCTTACCTGGAAACGTAACACGTACCCATCTACCCCTGGTTGTTACTGTCCAAGATAATGGTATCGGTATACCAGTTGAAGTCCAAGAGAACTTATTTGATGCTTTTGTGACGTCCAAATCTAATGGAACTGGGCTTGGCCTGGCTTTGGTAGCTAAACTGATTGATGATCACGGTGGCATCATTGAATTTGATAGTAACCCGGGTAAAACACTATTTAGGGTTATGCTTCCTATGTCTGCAGATGCCAACGAAGATGGTTAGATTAAGGGGTATTTAATTTGTCTAACGCAACAATTTTAATTGCTGATGATGATGCCGCAATTAGAACAGTATTAAATCAAGCACTCGGCAGGGTCGGTTACAATGTGCGTATAACCAGCAACGCAGCAACATTATGGAAGTGGGTTAGTGAAGGTGAAGGAAACCTGGTCATAACAGATGTTGTGATGCCAGATGAAAATGGCTTAGACCTTCTTCCACGTATAAAAAAAATTAGGCCAGAGTTACAAGTAATTGTGATGAGTGCACAAAATACATTGATGACAGCAGTGAATGCAACACAACGTGGGGCATTTGAGTATTTACCAAAGCCATTTGACTTGAATGAATTGTTGCATATCGTAGAGCGCGCACTTCAGATTAAACAAGATAGTAGCTTGATAAAAACGCTCGAGACGTCGCCGGAAGATCAGTTACCTTTACTTGGCCGGTCATCCGCAATGCAAGAAGTTTATCGCTCGTTAGCCCGGCTAATGGATACCGATTTAACAGTTTTAATAACTGGGGAATCCGGCACCGGAAAAGAGCTCGCAGCAAGAGCTTTGCACGATTACGGAAACCGAAAGAATTTTTCATTTGTTGCCATAAATATGGCTGCAATCCCTCGAGAGTTGATTGAAAGTGAACTTTTTGGTCATGAGAAAGGTTCCTTTACCGGTGCTATTGCTCAATCATCGGGTCGATTTAAACAAGCTGACGGGGGAACATTGTTTCTAGATGAAATTGGTGATATGCCGGCTGAAGCTCAAACTAGACTACTGCGTGTACTTCAAGAAGGTGAATACACAACAGTCGGCGGTAGGGATCCCATTCGGACCAATGTTAGAATTGTTGCTGCTACTCATCGTGATTTGACTCAACTCATCCGCCAAGGTTTGTTTAGGGAAGATCTTTATTATCGTCTAAATGTTGTTCCAGTTCGTATGCCACCGTTACGGGAGAGGCGTGAGGATATTCCTGAATTAGTAAAACATTTTTTAATAAAGTCAGCCGAAGAGGGCCTGCCGTGGAAAATGATAGATCAACAAGCTTTGGAGCAGCTTCAAGTTTATGATTGGCCAGGAAATGTCCGTGAATTAGAAAACCTAGTTCGTCGCTTAGCGGCGCTATATTCTGAAGAGATTATTGGAGTTGATGTTATTGAGACGGAATTATTAGGCGGAGAAAATCCACTAAGTAAAGAGAGTAAAAGTAATGGTATTAGTGAAGCAGTTGAGCTACGCGTTTTAAATTATTTTACCATAAATAAAGGTATAATGTCCTCTGGTGATCTCTATAATCAAATTTTAAAAGAGGTGGAGGGCCCGCTGATCGCGCATACCCTAGCATTTACTCGAGGGAATCAGTTGAAATCTGCTAAATTATTAGGATTAAATCGCAATACCTTGCGAAAAAAAATTAGAGAATTGAATATTCCAATAGTGCGCACACCTAAATGACTAGTGTTGATAATAAACTCTATATACATCTTTTTTTAATGAGTCGTTAAATGCTAAATGTTCAATATAGAAGCAGATATGAGATGTTAGGTCGGTTGTTAAACTGGCCGCGCTTATTCAAGGTGTTAGTCATCCTTATTATTATTGCTTTATGCATTTCAGGTCTAGCGACTATTTTCATATTATCAGAGTTTTCCCCGCTCAACTCTAATCTTACTAGTGTTATAGCATTATTAAATCTAAATTTAGTATTAGCAGTTCTTCTCGGTATAGTACTTGTTAGAAAAATCATTAAGACTTGGTTCAAAAATAACCTTAGTCCAGCAGGTTCTCGGCTCCATATGAAAATGGTTATTTCGTTTGGTTTAGTAGCAATTATTCCTGCGCTGCTTGTTGTTGTGTTCTTAGGTTTATTTCTGAATTTCGGAATAGAGGCTTGGTTTAACAAACGAGTGCAAACCGCGGTGAATGCATCAACAAATGTTGCACAATTATATTTAAAAGAACATCAACAAAATATTAGAGGTATTGCTCTCGCAATGGCGAATGATTTAAATAGAGTTGCGCCGCGAATGCGTCAAAATCCTCGACTACTTCAAACATATGTGAGTACTCTATCTGACTTGCACAATCTCTCAGAAGCCGTGGTGGTAAATAGTAGTGGTAAGACACTCGCTAGATCCCAACTCAGTTTTTCTTTGGGGTTTAATTTTTCAAATGATGGATTGCTAAAGGGTGTTTTAAAAAATCGGCCGGGCGAAGTGATGATTATTAAAAATCAGGTTGGTAATACTGTTCGGGCCGCTGTGAAACTAGAAGCGTTCGTCGATTCCTATTTATTAGTTGGCAAGTTTGTAGATGCTCAGGTGCTTCAGCATATAGCACTAACCACTGGTGCAGCTAAGGAGTATCACTTGTTAGAAGAAAATAAGTATAATCTGCAAATAAAATTTATTTTAATTTTTATACTTGTGGCATTTTTACTGATATTGTTAGCCATTTGGATTGGGTGGTCAATCGCTTCAAAAATTTCAACACCAATTGGGAACCTTATTGATGCAGCTGATAGAGTAGGCAAGGGTGATTTGACGACCCGAGTTGATTTTGACGTAAAAAAAGATAAAGATGAAGTTGGAGAATTAAGCCGATCATTCAATTTAATGACTGAACAACTGAGTAATCAGCAGTTTGGGCTTAAAGAAGCAAATCGTCAATTAGATGAGAGAAGACGTTTTACTGAAGTCGTGCTCTCAGGTGTCTCTGCAGGGGTCATTGGCCTTGATAAACTAGGATGTATTCATCTTTCAAATAGATCTTCTTTAGATCTATTATCGATTGATTTAGAAGAACACTTGAATAAGCCTCTCGGTCTTTGTATTCCAGAAATGTCGGATCTGCTAGATGAGGTTATTGCTAACCCAAGCAGCATCGTCGAGGGGGAAATTAAATTTGGCCTAAATGGCCCACAAAAAACTTTTGTTGTGTCCATTGCGGCGGAGAAAATTAAACAGGAAATTATTGGTTTTATTGTTACGTTTGATGATATTTCTGAGTTATTATCAGCCCAACGGAGAGCAGCTTGGGCTGATGTTGCCCAGCGAGTGGCGCACGAGATTAAGAACCCGTTAACGCCTATTCAACTTGCTGCCGAACGCCTAAAGCGTAAGTATAAGGAAGAAATAAAATCAGATCAGAAAACATTTCTGATGTGCACCGATACGATTATACGACAAGTTAAGGACATAGGGCGCATGGTTGATGAGTTTTCCTCATTTTCAAGAATGCCAGAACCTAACTTTAAAGAGGTAAGCCTAGCTGAGCTCTGTGAGCAAAGTCTTTTTCTAGAACAAAACAGGTTCCCAAATATTGATTATACAATCAGCATTGAAGAGCTAAAGCCTATTATTTTAGGTGATAGGCAACAAATAAATCAATTATTAACAAACATTATGAAAAATTCTTCAGAATCTATAATAAGTGTTTCTAATCCAAGGGTAAAACTTAAAGGAAAAATTGATTTAAATCTTATAAGTAAACTTAATAAGATTTTTGTTTATGTTACAGACAATGGAGGGGGTTTTTCGGAAAGCTTATTAGACCGGATTGCAGAACCTTATATAACCACTAAAGAGAATGGTACTGGTTTAGGATTAGCTATTGCGACTAAAATAATGGAAGATCATAATGGTGAGATTCTACTTCGTAATAAAAAAAATGGCGATGCTGAAGTAGTGCTAGTGTTTAATAAATTAGATTAATATTAGAAATTTAATAAAGTTTAAATGTTTTAACAATTTCCTAGTGGGTTGTATTTAATTTGATGATGCATGATATTTTGATTGTCGATGACCAAGATGATATTCGATTTTTAGCAGCCGGTATTTTGGAGGATGAAGGGCATCAAACACGTGGAGCAATTGATCGTGAGACAGCATTAAATTCTATAATATCTCGCCGTCCGAGTTTAGTATTACTTGATGTGTGGTTAAAAAATCCATTAGAGGGCATAGAAATTTTAAAAGTTATATGTGCCGAACATCCAACTGTACCTGTAGTAATGATGAGTGGACATGGGAATATAGAAATGGCCGTTTCATCTATAAATATAGGTGCCTTCGATTTTATCGAAAAGCCTTTTACCGCTGACCGTTTATTGCTGGTTGTCAATCGAGCAATAGAAAACACCAAATTGAAGAGAGAAAATGCAGAGCTTAAGAAACGGGTTGGTGGTGAGGTTGATCTTATAGGTCCATCAAATACAATAAGTCAATTACGTCAAGCTATTAAGCGGGTAGCTGGTGCTAATAGTAGAGTTTTTATTACTGGTCCAGCTGGTTCTGGAAAGGACGTTGTTGCGCGCCTTCTTCATAAATATTCTGCTCGATCAGAGGGACCTTTTGTTATAATTAATTGCGCGACTCTAAACCCCAATAATTTTGAAATAAGCTTATTTGGCATGGAAGGTGCGGACGATGGTCATAGTTCAACTGAGATTGGTATCTTTGAACAAGCTCATAATGGGACTTTATTTTTAGATGAAGTAGCCGACATGCCGCTAGAAACTCAGGGAAAAATTGTAAGAGTTCTGCAAGAGCAAACCTTTCAGCGTGTTGGCGGAGCAACGTTAATAGATGTAAACGTAAGAGTGATAGCAGCTTCGTCCAGAAACTTAGCTGAAGAAATGCAAAAAGGTAATTTTCGTGAGGATCTTTTTTATCGATTGAGTGTCGTGCCAATTAAAATTCCACCCCTCCGTGATCATCGTGAGGATATTCCTGAACTGGCTAAATATTTTATGAGTCAAATGGCGATGACGACTGGAAGTATTCCTAGAGATTTTTCACGAGATGCTCTAGTAAAATTGCAAGTTTATACCTGGCCAGGAAATGTTCGTGAGCTAAGGAATGTTGTAGAACGAGTTTTAATCATGGCTCCGGGAGGTAGGAATGAACCTATTTTAGGAGATATGATACCTTCAGAACTAAGTGATTCTAAAAAAACTTTAGAGATTGGATTCAATAGTGCAGAGTTTATAGGATTGCAACTGCGCGAAGCCCGAGAGATTTTTGAAAGAAGATACTTAGAAGCGCAAGTTAGCCGTTTCGGTGGTAATATATCAAAAACTGCTATTTTTATAGGAATGGAACGGTCTGCTCTTCATCGGAAGCTAAAGTCTTTGGGCTTTCAATCGGATGAACGTAATTGTGAAGTTGATGAATGAAAATAATACTAATTTGTGAGGTAAATACAGTGTATAATTTTTTGATTTTTATGAGTAGAAAATGAAAGTAATTATCTGTGGAGCAGGGCAGGTTGGTTATAATATTGCCCGCTACTTAGCCCATGAAGAAAATGACGTAACAGTTGTCGATCAATCGGCTGAATTAACTCGTAAGATCAGTGACACATTAGATGTGAAAGCTTTTACCGGTTTTGCTTCTCATCCAGACGTTTTGGCGAGAGCGGGTGCTGAAGATACCGATATGTTAATTGCAGTTACTCAAGCGGATGAGGTTAATATAGTGGCCTGTCAAGTGGCACACTCACTTTTTGGAGTTACAACTAAAATCGCTCGTATTCGACAGCAAGGCTATTTAGAAGATAAGTGGGCTAATTTGTATTCTCGTGATCATGTGCCAATCGATGTTATTATTTCTCCTGAATTAGAGGTAGCCAACGATATAGCTAGGAGACTTCGCGCCCCTGGAGCTTTCGACATGATTTCTTTAGCGGATGATAAGGTGAAATTAGTAGGCGTTAGATGCGAAGTTGATTGCCCAGTTTTAAATACGCCCCTAAGGCAACTAACGCAACTTTTCCCAGATTTAAATATAATAGTTGTTGGTGTAGTTCGGGATAATACTCCAATTATTCCGACGGCAGACGATTATATGTTACCTGGAGATGAGGTCTATTTAATTGTTGATAGCCAGCACGTTGCACGAACAATGGCGGCATTTGGCCATGAAGAGGCGGAGGCAAACCGTGTGGTTATTTTCGGAGGGGGTAATATTGGAGCATCTCTTGCAGGCCAAATTGAAACCAACTACCCATCGGTAAATTTAAAAGTGATTGAGGATAATAAACCGCGGGCCGAACTCGTGGCGCGCAGCCTGAAACGTTCGGTAGTTCTTCAGGGCTCGGTTCTAGATATGGAAATTTTAGAAGAAGCAAATATTTCCGCAACAGAAACAATCGTTGCAGTTACTAATGATGACGAAACTAATATTATGGCATCTCTATTGGCAAAGCGTATGGGAGGTGGGCGTGCCATTACACTTATTAATAGAGAAACATATATGCCACTAACACCATCACTTGGGATTGATGTTGTTGTTAGTCCACAGAATATCACTGTATCCAGTATCCTCCAACATGTACGACGTGGTAGGATTCATTCTGCTCATACTATTCGAGATGGTTTTGGCGAGATTATTGAGGCTGAAGCGATAGAAACAATGAGTTTGGTTGGTGTTCCATTAAAAGATACGGATCTGCCAGATAATGTATTGGTTGGTGCTATTGTTAGAGCTGGTGATGTTTTAGTCCCGCGGGGTGATACTATTATACAAGCTAATGATAGAGTTATTCTTTTTGCTGCCGCAGATGCTGTGCGTGAGGTTGAGAAAATATTTTCTGTCAGCCTTGAATACTTTTAAAAGAAAAGATCTAAAATACATGCCGAGAGTAGCATACGTAAATGGTCGATATGTGCAGCATATTTCTGCTACTGTACATATAGAAGATCGAGGATTTCAATTTGCGGACGGTGTTTATGAGGTAGTATCGATCCGTAAGCAAAGATTGATAGATCTTGAGATGCATCTCGATCGTCTGAACCGCTCTTTGTTAGAGCTTCAGGTTCCTTGGCCTACGAGCCGGCGTGTTTTTAGATTTATTTTAAAAGAAGTTATCCAGCGGAATCGAGTTGCCAACGGCAGTGTTTATATCCAAATTACTAGGGGAGTTGCAAATCGGGATTTCGCTTATTCGAAAAATTTAAAGCCTAGTATTATTATTTATACTAGAAAAACACGCCAAGATACACTCGAAACAGCAAATGTAGGGTACAAGGTGATTTCAAAACCCGATATCAGATGGAAACGATGTGATATCAAAACAGTATCATTGCTGCCGGCCGTAATGGCTAAACAAGCAGCAGTCGAGGCTGGAGCTGTAGAGGCTTGGTTAGTAAATAAGCAAGGAATGGTTACTGAAGGTACGTCTTCTAACGCGTGGATTGTTACATTAAATGATGAATTAATAACAAGGCATGTGGATAATGAAATTCTTTCAGGGGTTACTAGGAATAGTGTGCTCAAACTAGCTCAAAAACTAAATTTAGTTTTTGTTGAAAGAGCTTTTTCGCTCAATGAGGCTATACATGCAAAAGAAGCATTCTGCACAAGTTCTACCGCACTAGTGAAGCCTGTAATTGAGATTGATAATAAAAAAATTGGTAAAGGTAAAGTTGGGCCAATTACTAAAATATTGATTGAAAATTATTTAAGCTATATGGATACACATCATGAAGCATATTGAAAGTAAACCGGACGCTATAATATTTGATTGGGATGATACCTTAGCAGATAATTGGGAATCCATCCATGGTGCATTGAACGCATCGTTGAAAGCAATGGATCAAAAAACTTGGTCGTTAGAAAAAACAAAATCTAATGTCAGGCGGTCATTACGGGATAGCTTTCCAGATATGTTTGGAGATAGATGGGAGGATGCTGCTGATATATTTTATAATCATATTAGTTCTAATCATTTGGAAACACTGAGACCCCTATACTTTGCTGAAGAACTTTTAGAACAACTCATGAATTCAAAAATAATTCTTGGTATTGTTAGCAATAAAACAGGTGATTTACTTAGAGCGGAATGCGACTACCTTGGATGGAGTGATTATTTTATTAATATTATTGGCGCAAATGATTCCGTGAAAGACAAGCCGGCAGCTGACCCTTTATTTCTTTGTTTAGAAGGCTCAGGTATAAAACCAAATTTAGATACTTGGTATGTTGGAGACGCCCCGACTGATATAGAATGTGCTATAAATGCCGGAGTAACTGGTGTCTTAATCAAGGACTCAGGTGTTACTTCCGATTACGCAAAATTTCCTCCACATTTTCACTTTCAAAATCTAAATAAACTGGCAAAAAATTTGGCATAATTAAAACAAATACTTTCAATCTTCTATAACATAGTGTTATAGAATACTATATTATAGAAGAACTATAGTATGATGATCTGGTTGGGCATTTAAATGAACCTCCAAAAAATTAAATAAAATAGTCGAAAAAGGGGGTTTACCCATGGCTGAAAAATCGCAAAACGTCCAAGATGTGTTCCTAAATGCTGTTCGTAAAAGTAAAAATCCGTGTACCGTATTCCTAGTAAATGGTGTTAAACTTCAAGGAATAATTTCTTGGTTTGATAACTTTTCAATTCTTTTGCGTCGGGATGGCCATACCCAACTTGTATACAAACACGCAATTTCAACAGTAATGCCATCCGGTCCAGTGCAATTATTTGAACCAGATACACAGGCTCCGGAAGTGAGCGGTAGTGAAGGCAAAATCCCTGAATAATCTGAGCTTAACTTGAGTTGGAATTCTGACGAAAGCACAACTCCTGTAACGGGCCGTTGTCTGGTGCTGCATCCCGATGTGAAATCTTCAAGTACATTGACCACTCCCAGTAATAGCATCTTTCGAGAGCCTAATAGCCGGTTAGACGAAGCAATTCGTCTGTCAAAATCAATTAAGCTTAAAGTATTTAATAGTGAAGTTATTTCGGTTAATAGACCAAAGCCGGCTACGTTATTAGGTAGTGGCATTGTACATGAACTTCAGGGATACATTGTTGAAAACAATATTGATGTCGTTGTAATTGATGGTACTTTGTCCCCTGTCCAACAACGAAATCTTGAGGTTACATGGAAAGCTAAGGTTATAGATCGTACAGCTCTTATTCTAGAAATTTTTGGAGCACGTGCGAGAACAAAGGAAGGAAAGCTTCAAGTTGAGCTTGCCGCTCTTAATTACCAAAGAAGCCGTTTGGTACGTTCTTGGACGCATTTAGAACGGCAACGTGGTGGATTTGGATTTATGGGTGGCCCCGGTGAAAGTCAAATAGAGACAGATCGTAGGATGATTGATAGCCGAATAAGTAAACTTAAGGGACAACTTAAAGAAGTAAGGCGAACTAGGGGGTTACATCGAAAAGCGAGAAAGCGCACACCGTATCCTATTGTTGCTTTGGTCGGGTATACCAATGCAGGTAAGTCAACGCTATTTAATATGCTCTGCAATGCTAATGTATTTTCAGAAGATCAGCTATTTGCAACATTAGATCCAACAATGCGGAGTATAAAATTACCATCTGGTCGTGATATTATTTTATCTGACACTGTGGGGTTTGTTTCGGAACTTCCCCATGAGTTAGTAGAAGCATTTCGAGCTACTTTGGAGGAAGTCCAGGCGGCAGATTTACTTTTACATGTTCGCGATATCTCGCACGCGGATACAGAAGCACAACGACAGGATGTGAAACAAGTTCTAATGAATTTAGGTATAAATCAAGATAGTAATTTTGAAATTAAATCGAACATCCCTCTATTTGAAGTGTTAAATAAATCCGATTTATTGTCAGTTTCTGATAACAAAATGAAATTAACTCAGACGAAAAGGAGCAACGAGAAAATGTTGCTTGTTTCTGCAGTAACTCGGAAGGGTATCAATAAATTACTAGAGGCTATTGATGATAAATTGAGCATTAACCGTCAAGAAATAAACGTAAATGTAAGCTGGGAAGAGGGTGCATTATTGACTTGGCTTTATGATCGAGGCGAGGTAGTTGAGCGCAAGGATAAAAATGAATTTATTGAGTTAAGAGTTAGACTTGATCCAGAAGATATTGCTCGATTCGAAAGTAAAAAAATTCACCAGGCTTAGTTTAGGCAATACGGATCATGAAGATTTTATCTGCCGATACCAAGTCGGTTAGGATTAATCATAATCTAGGTGGTTCCGTTGGGAAATAAATGCTCCAAAATTTAGAACACGTCCCTGAAATAATTAAAACTACGGCTAAATTAGATATTCAGCCTAAGTTTCGGAAACTTAAGGATTTCGAAATTACAGTAAAGAAGTCTGGAGAAATTGTTACTACTGTTGATATTTTAGCCGAAAAAAGATTAACATCTGAGCTTTTACGTTTGGTGCCAGGGAGTGTTGTGGTTGGTGAGGAATCTGTATCGGAGAACCCTTTGATACTCAAAAAACTAATAGAAGATAGACCTATTTGGATAATTGACCCTTTAGATGGAACAAGAAATTTTTCTAAAGGAAAGGAATGCTATGCTATCATAGTAGCTTATTGCCATGCGGGTTCTACTTTAGCCGGTTGGATTTATGACCCTGTAAAAGATATAATGTTATCAGCATGTAAAGGGGAGGGAGCGAGGGTAAACGATCGAGTGGTTAGGATTCCAATTACACCTGAAATTAAATACATGTCAGGCTCTGCCAGCGAGTATAATTCGAATCGCCTAAAAAATAACCAAGAAAACATCAGTATACCGAAGCATATGCTGCGATATGGTTGCGTGGGCAAGGAATATATCGATTTAGTACTAGGTATTTTACATTTTGCAGAATATGGCAGTTTGAAACCCTGGGACCATGCAGCGGGCGTATTAATCCATTCGGAATCAGGCGGTTTTTCTGGGTTTATTCCTGAAGGTGGTGCGTACAAACCAATCTCAGTAATTAAAAATAAATTTTTATTATCTGCAAATGAAAGTAACTGGAAAGCTTTAAGTTGTTTATTTGAATAGAGTTGTGCTAGCTAATTCAATTAATATCAGTCATTTGTTTTTCTTTCGCTTTTATCCATAATTTCTCTAAACCGTCTAACGAAACATCATCAAACGTCTTTTTATTTCTTTTTAGTATTTGTTCTATTTCCTCAAATCTAGTTTTGAATTTAAAATTACCACCTTTTAGACATTCCTCTGGGTCTAGTTTTAATTTTCGTGCTAGATTAACGACTGAGAAAAGTACATCTCCCAACTCATCTTTTAATTTTTCTGTGGCTCTAGTCGGTGCTTCAATCTCTACTTTTAATTCATTAATTTCTTCAGTTAATTTTTCAAATGCTCCTTCGTGGTTGGGCCAATCAAACCCAACTCCAGCTGCTCTTTTTTGTAATTTAAATGCACGTACGAGAGCGGGAAGGGTAACAGCAATACCTTCTAAAACACCCGAAACGGGATCTTTCTTTTTCCGTTCTTTCTCTTTTAAACCTTCCCAATCGGGCCTCACATTGTTAGAATTATCACTATTAAAAACATGGGGATGCCTATTAACCATTTTGGTAGAGATTGTTTCAACTACATCTTCGAAATCAAAGTGATTATCCTCTGCCGCGATCTGAGATAAATATACAACCTGTAATAATAAATCACCTAATTCTTCCTTTAGATCATTCGTATCTCCACGTTCTATTGCATCTGCAACTTCGTAAGCTTCTTCAACGGTATAAGGGGCAATTGTTCTATATGTTTGTTTTATGTCCCACGGGCATCCTTTTACAGGGTCTCGTAATTTTGACATTATATTCTTTAAGCGATTAATATTACCGTAATTTGAATTGTTTAATTTACTCATAAAGAGGGTGCCTTTAAATTTTCAATATAATATTTGATTTGTAAAATATTCTAATTGTACCTTAGATCTATTTGTCGCATAATGTATATTATGGAAAGTAATTTTAAATATATAATATATTATTATTTATCAGAGCATTAGAATGAAAATATAATCTAGTTTATGAGGTATTTTAAACATTTATTATCATACCATCATACGCTAATTCGGCGAATTCAGGTAACCGTTTGCTTAGGCTTTCATAGTCAATTCGATGTGATAAATGTGTTAAAATGAGTCTTTGTGGCTCTACCCTCTCTGCCCAGTCTATTACTTTGCTGACATGAGCATGGGTAGTATGTGGATCTTCCCACAGAGCTCCGACCATCCAAGTGTTAACTCCATTAAGCATTTCAAAACTTTCTTCGGGTAAGTCAACAACGTCGGTAGAATATGCGAAATTATCGATCCGATACCCGAGTGTACGCATAAAACCATGATCCTGGTCCATTACGCCTATATTAAATGCCCCAATTTTGAATTGTTGACCGACATTAATATCGTATCGTTTTAAACAGGGTTTATAAAAAAAGTTAGTTTCACTTTTCAATGGTTCTAATACATAATTGAACCGTTTAACTATATCTGCCCAGGTTTGGGGGTTAGTATAGGCTGGTATCCAATCGTTCATGACGCGGTTAATCGCCCTTAGGTCATCAATGCCATTTAAATGATCAGCATGCCCGTGCGTGTAAAAAACTGCATCAATACGGTCTATATTGGCTGAAAGTAGTTGAAAGCGAAGATCTGGAGAGGTATCAATTAGGATTCGGGTTTTTGCGTTTTCGACTAAAATTGAAGGCCTAGTTCGATAGTTTTTAGGGTTTTTCGGATCAGCATTACCCCAACCTTCTCCAATCATTGGTGTGCCACCGCTATGTCCTGATCCTAAAACTGTAATTTTCATGTTTTATGTGGTCTTATGGCTTTTGAAAAAAGTTTAAAAAAATTATTTGTCGTAATCTCGGCTATTATTTCGGGTTCAATTTCAAAAATTTCAGCAGCTTTGGTCGCCGTATGAGCTACGAATGCAGGCTCGTTGGTTTTACCACGATGGGGTACCGGTGCTAAAAATGGTGCATCCGTCTCAAATAATATGTGCTCTAACGGAACACCTTTAACGGTTTTTCTAATGTCCTCGGCAGTTTTAAAGGTGATAATACCTGATAATGAAATTGCCATACCGTGACCCATTGCACATTCAGCTAACTCTATACCTCCACTAAAACAATGTATTAAACCTGGAAAGTAGCCAATTTTTTGCTCCTCATTTATAATATCTATCGTGCGTTCATCTGCATTTCGTGTGTGAATTATAATTGGTAATTGGGTCTCTCGTGAAGCTTGTATATGGGTGCGAAAGCTAGTTTCCTGAGCTTCGCGGGGAGCATTATCATAATAAAAATCCAGTCCAGTTTCCCCGATGCCTAAGACTTTTGGATGTTTTGTTAGGTCGACTAATGAGCTGACATCGGTTTGCGTTTCGGAATTGGATTCATGGGGATGGGTGCCAACCGTGCATCCAACGTTAGAGAAACTTTCTGCTATGCCTAAAACAGATGAAAATTCGTTAAGTTTAGTGCTAATAGAGAGCATATAACCAACATTAGCATTCATAGCTCGAGAGACTGTGGCTTCAATATTTTCGACTAAACCTGGATAATTTAGGTGGCAGTGGCTATCAACGAGCATAATTCATTCCATATTAAAAAATTAAAAAAGTTAAAATTTACTTTCGGCCGGGCTATTTAGCCATTATAACAAATTCGTATGGATGAACCACCCACAATTCCGATTGATAAATTAGACCATATTTCTATTGCTGTTCCAAGTTTGGATCTTGCGTCTAAATTCTACATTGAAACTTTTGGTTGTGAAGTTTCAGATCCAATCGATATACCAAATCAGAAAATGCGAATAGCGTATGTAATATTAAGTAATGTTAAAATAGAATTAATGGAGGCAACTGGGCCGGGTTCTACTATAACGAAGTTTTTAGAACGTAATCCAGCAGGCGGGATCCACCATTTTTGTCTTACCACCCCGGATATAACAGTTGCAGCTAAAGGAGCCAGGGCAAAAGAGATTAAGGTTATTGGAGATGGTGTGAGCCACGATAACAAAAATTTATTTTTTTTGCATCCAAAGGATGCAATAGGATCCCTAATTGAAATTGAAGAAAATAAAAAGGATATTTAACGGTGACTTTAAAGACAGAGTATAAAGAAATTTTATTAGAAGTAACTGATGATGTTGCGTGGATTACAATTAATCGTCCACAGGTACGGAACGCCTTTCGTGAACAAACATTAGATGAGTTAACAGAAGCGGTTAAATCAACTAGAGAAGATGCGTCGATAGTTGCTGCTGTTATTACTGGCGCCGGGGACAAAGCTTTTTCTTCTGGTGGAGATTTTGATGCCATGATGAAATTAAATCGCGCGAATGCAATGCATTGGAATGATAGAATGCTGGGTTTGGCAATGGCTATTCGCGGGGTCCCTATTCCGGTGATTGCTATGGTCCATGGTGCCTGTATGGGTGGAGGGCACGAGTTAGCCCTTTGGTGTGATCTGGTAATTTCTGCAGAAGATGGTGTTTTTGGTCAAACTGGTGCTAAAGTTGGAGCCTGCCCTACCGTCGGAGCCACTCAGTACATACCTAGACTAATTGGTGATAGACTTGCGAAAGAAATGATTTTTTTATGCAGGACCTTTACAGCTGATGAAGCTGTAAAAATTGGTTTGATTAATAAAGTAGTTCCAAAGGCTAAGCTAAGAGAAGAAACAGAAGCTTGGTGTCAACAGATGAAGGGTTATTCGGGTCAAACATTACGTGCCACAAAAAAATCTCTAAATTTTGAATCTGATGAATTGTATGCCTCTTGGCAACAAGGTATGGAGCTATTGGCTGAAATTTGGGGGTCGGATGAATCATTGGAAGGAATGAATGCATTTTTAGAAAAAAGAAAACCAGATTTTCAACAATTTAGACAGGCTCGTAAGGTGAAAGTTGATACTTATTTGGACGATTTAGCAAATAATCGAAATCAATCAGCCGAAAAGTTCTGATTTATGAATAACGGACCTCTCTCTGGTATTAGGGTGATTGACCTCACTCGTATTCTTGCCGGCCCGCTCTGCACAATGAATTTGGGTGATATGGGGGCCGAAATACTGAAGGTTGAGCAACCTGGAACTGGTGATGACACTCGGAGCTGGGGCCCCCCTTTTGTTGAAGGTGAAGCAGCATATTTTTTGGGTATTAATAGAAATAAACGTAGTATTACGCTTAACTTAAAGGAAGAGCGAGGAAAAGAAATATTACGCGAACTTCTAATTAATGCAGATGTACTTATCGAGAATTTTAAAGTGGGCACATTAGAACGGTGGGGTTTTACAAAAAAATGGATAGAGGAAAACGTACCCCAATTGGTTCACTGCTCCATTACTGGGTACGGTGAAAAAGGTCCAAAAGGTGGGATGCCAGGCTATGACTTTTTACTCCAGGCTGAGAGCGGTTTAATGAGTGTAACAGGTGATAGCGATGGGGGCCCCTCTAAACTTGGTGTAGCAATCGTTGATGTTTCTACAGGTCAATACGCAGCCATGACTATTTTAGCAGCTCTTAATGCACGAAGTAATAATAAGAAAGGTCAACGCATTGACCTTTCTCTTTTTAACACCAGTCTGTCAATGTTAATAAATGTTGCCTCCAACTATCTAGTTGGAGGGGATCCAGCAAAAAGGTATGGTAATGGTCATCCAAATATAGTTCCTTATAGCGACTTTCAATGTTGCGATGGATTTATCGCAATTGCCGTTGGGAATGATAATCAGTTTTCTCGTTTAGCAGAGTGTCTTGGGAGCCCAGAATGGGCCGAGAGCGATCGTTATAAAACTAATTCAGATAGGGTTATTAACCGAGCCGAGATTGAAAAAAAAATTACCACAATATTATTAACAAAACCAGTCAACGATTGGCTGGTTTTGTTTGAGTCAAATGGTATCCCTTGTAGCAAAATTAATACCGTCAGTGAAGCACTCGAGAGTGAACAAGCAAAAGTAAATGAAATGGTTGTGGAACAGGATCACCCGACCGTAGGAAAATTCCGTACACTCGGAATTCCATATAGTTTTTCAGACACCCCTGCTGAAATAGTTTTGCCCCCGCCTCTGCTAGGTGCTGATACTGATGATGTATTAATGCAAATAGTGGGGTTGGAGCCTGAAAAAATTCGTAAACTTCGTGATGATGGAATAATATAACTGCTCAATACTTTCAAACCTATCCCTAATGTTGGATTATTTGCATAAAATATTTAACCTACTTTTTCTTCAACCCCTGATTTAATTGATTTAACTATTGTTTCTAAGATCTCGACATTATGTAATATTTCTTGGTGGGAAAAACGATAATCACCTTTACCCATAACCGCATCCGCCCAACTCTCAAGATTTGGGCGGACTGTCTCATCCATTTTATAGGTTCTAGTATGAATTTCCTCATCCATTCCGCGCCAAACTAATGTGGCTGGGTCGGGGATATCAACATTAGATATTTCTCTATTTTCAATCCAACCGCGGTCGCCAAAAATACTCATTCTCTGATAAAAAGGCGTAGTTGCGAGTGATGTAAGTGAGCCCGAGATCCCAGATTTAAATAAAAACTGAACAGTTAATACATCTTCATTTGGGAAATCATCCGAACGATGAAAAATTTGAGCGTTAATTCTATCAACTGGTCCCGCAAGAGTCTGCATAAAGTCTGTTTGATGAACACCTAGCGCTGTCATTGTGCCAGCTGGAGCTTGAGCCGGATCCTTTCTCCAACCTTTGGCTGGCGCTTTAACCATATTATTATATGAAGCATTAAATTCAAGATGCAGAAGCGTGCCTAACTCTCCTGTATCTATGACTCGCTTAATTTCTTCAAAAGCCCCTTCAAAGCGTCGCTCATGGCCAATACCAATAGTAATATCCTTCGCTTCTGCTTGATTTATCATGTTACGAGCGGCCACGCTTGTCAGTGCAAATGGTTTCTCACAGAAAATTTCTTTACCAGCTTTTACCGATGCTAAAAACATCTCTTCATGTAATCCATGTGGTGTTGCTATAATAATGGCTTTTATTTTTGGGTCTCCTAGAGCATCATCGATATGCTTATGGAAATTTATATTATGTTCTTTCGTGAACTTTTTTCCGTGCTCTTCGTCTATATCAACACCTGCAATAATTTTAATCTTTTTACTTTCTTTAAGGGTTCTCGTAATCGTACTTCCCCACCAGCCTAAGCCAATTATTGCTGCTTCAAACATTATAACTCCCCTTTCGTATACGTTACGCTCGCCAATATTCTTGGCTTTTTTATCTGGCACATAAACTGAGCCAGTATTTGAGACATTATCAAACTCGTAGCATACCCCTAATACTCCCATTGGATCGGTTTAACTTAGATCATGGATTTAGAGCTCAACATTTTTTTGGCATAAAGTGGCTAACGTGAAATCCGGTTATTGGCGTTAAAAAACATAATTTCTCTAGATCGTTTTCTACTAAATTTTTGATATTTATCAAAAGGTACATTAACGACCCATTGGTACCATTCATAAGATATTTATAATTTTACAACGATAACGCTATTTAGGAAGACAGAAAACTAAAAAGATCAAGAATCTAATTCATCAACATATCGCGGGAATATACCTTGTGGCTTCGGCAGCTTTACGCCAACGTTTAAACGACCCTTAAGGCCGTATTGATTAAAATTTCTGTTTAATTCACTAACCCCAACCTGGTCTAACATTTTTCCTGCTGCCTCCGGAACAAATGGTTGTGCAACCATCGCTAATTGTCTTATCACCTCCGCAAGAATGTATAGAACTGTGTTCATTCTATCTGGATTTTCTTTTTTTAAAGTCCATGGTGCTTGGTGATCAATATAATGATTAGAGTTACGAATTTCTGTCCAGATACTCTCTAGTGCAATGTGAAACGCCTGTATATCTAAAGCTTCGCGAACTATTGATAATAGTCCATCAACACGATCCAAGAAATCCTCATCTTCTTTAGTAAAAATTCCTTTTTCAGGAACTTGGCCGTTACAATTTTTATTAATCATAGATAGTACCCTTTGAGCTAAGTTACCAAAATCATTGGCTAACTCTCCATTAATACGTCTGACCATCGCCGACCGAGAAAAATCCCCATCATTCCCAAAAGGTACTTCACGTAGAAGAAAATAGCGGACTTGATCAAGTCCATAAGTTTCTATTAATTCCAGCGGATCTATAACATTGCCTAAAGATTTGGAGATCTTTTCACCTTCATTTGTCCACCAGCCATGCGCGAAAATCCGTTTTGGAGGCTCAAGGTTTGCCGCCATTAAAAATGCTGGCCAATACACCGCGTGAAAACGTAAAATATCTTTTCCAACCATGTGCAGGTCTGCCGGCCAAAATTTTTCAAACTCTTCATGCTCGGTATCAGGGTAGCCAACGGCGGTTATATAATTTGTTAGAGCGTCTAACCAAACATACATGATATGGTTATCATCATTTGGCACGGACACCCCCCACTTAAATGATGTCCTTGAAACTGATAAATCCTGCAGCCCGCCCTCAACAAAACTTATGACCTCATTTCTTCGCGTAAGCGGTAAGATAAACTCTGGATTTTTTTTATAGAAAGCTAAAAGACGCTCTTGCCAAGCAGATAATTTAAAAAAGTAGCTTGGCTCCTCAAGCCACTCAACTTCTGCCCCTGTGGGAGCAATTTTTGTACCTTCATAATTGTTGATTAATTCAGATTCAACGTAGAAAGCCTCATCCCTTACCGAATACCAACCAGAATAACTTCCGAGATAAATATCTCCAGCGTCTAGTAATCGCTTCCAGACATCTTGGCAGGCAATTTTATGGCGTTGCTCCGTTGTTCTTATAAAGTCATCATTTGTAAAATTCATTTTATGTGTTAAGGTTTGAAAATTTTTAGAGACTTTGTCGGTAAAATTTTGCGGATCTATACCCGCTTTTTCCGCTGATTTTTCTACTTTTTGGCCGTGTTCGTCAGTTCCGGTAAGAAATTTAACATCAAAACCATCTAAACGTTTGAACCGGGCTAATACATCGCATGCTAAAGTTGTATAAGCATGGCCTACATGTGGGGCATCGTTTACGTAGTAAATTGGCGTGGTTATATAAAAAGGCTGTTTTTTTACCATTATAATTTATACTTTTTATGATTTGAAGAATTTCTAATAGCAATGAAGGTATTTAAAATGGACTGTTTAGGGTCTAAGTTTAATCCTTTAGTTTGATTTAATAGGCTAGCCGTGTTTTCCCATACCTCAATCCAAGGATCAATACCGCTTTTTCTATTTATAGCTAAATCTTTAATAATTCTGGTTAACCAACGGTCGATAATATCAAAAGTATGTTCCAACACTTTACTTGATTTTTCTCGATTAAGCTTGTCACCCAGTTGATGTAGACGGGGTATATCTAGTTCAGGTAATGTTGCTAGGATACTATCTACCTCTCGGTAAATGTCTAATCCTCCATCTTCGGAAAGTTCTAGCGCTCGACCAATGCTACCATCGGCGAGTTCAACCAGTTGCTGTAAATCCGCAGATGTCATTTGATTATCATATTTTCGAAGAAATTCACTAACTGTATTGGAGCGAAGTGAATACAAGTGTAAACGACGGCAGCGTGAACGTATAGTAGGAAGTAATTTAGTGGGATTATTACTTATTAGTAAAAGTAGTGCTCGCTTTGGTGGTTCCTCCAGTACTTTTAATACTGCGTTGGCCGCGTTTAAATTCATTTCATCAGCGCTATCAATTACTATCACACGCCATCCGCCCTCAGCTGGCGTCTTGGAAAAAAATGAGCTAATTGCCCTCACCTCATCAACAGTGATTTCTCTTCGTTCTTTTCCAGTTTTTTCATCTATACTACGCTGTATACATAGAAAATCTGCATGCCCACCAGAGATAATTCGGCGACAAATTGGCTCTGTTATATCTACCGCTAAACTTGTTGGGTTGGATTTATTTACACTATTTCCAAACAAACTAGTAGAGTTTTCTATGAAGTTTTGACGCGTGAGCATAAATCGAGCGATGCGGAAGGCTAGCGTTGCTTTACCAACTCCTGATGGGCCAGAAATAAGCCATGCATGTGGTAATCTACCTGTTTCAAAAGAGTCTAAAAATTCTACTTCTGCTTCTGCATGGTCGAACAAATCTGGATTAGCAATCGGTGGTGGGGGTCCAGCGGCATAATAACCGTCATTCATCTCCACTGAGGCCAAATTTTTTAAAAACTAAACGTTGTATTGTTAATCGGATTTCTTCGATACTTCGCGTCGTATCTATAACTACGCAACGCTTCCTATTACTTTTTTGCAATATTTAGGAACCCTTTCCGCAAACGCTCATGGAAATCTATATCCATAAGTTCATAGCGATTTTCGTCATTTTTAATTTCGTTTTTATTTTGTGCAGAACGTTCTTCTGTTCGTGCAAGCCCTACCTTTATGGGTAAGTCTAAAATTATAGTCATATCAGGCTGCATGTTTCCCGCAACAAATTGTTGCAGACTCTGTAATGCTTTCTTATTAACTCCGTGTCCATAGCCTTGATACGCCATTGTTGAGTCAGAGAAACGATCTGTCAAAACCCATTGACCAATTTCAAGCGCGGGAGAAATAATAGTATTAATATGATCCCTGCGTGCAGCACAATGAAGCAGTGTTTCTGTTACAGCATCCCATCGTTCTGGGGGACCATCCACTAATAGACTACGGATTTCTTCTGCTCCTACTGAGCCACCAGGTTCTCTAGTTTTAGTGACATCAAGACCTATCGATTTTAAAGTTTCATATAGAAATTTTATTTGAGTAGTTTTACCGCCTCCTTCGCCCCCTTCAAAGCTGATGAATTTACCTCTGATCATTGTTTAAAACCTATTGGCATGGGTTATCCCTATTAGAGTTCTATTCATTCTGACTCACCCCATAATAAATATTCAGCGGCTTTTCCCAATCTTAAGAATAAGCCTAATTTACTGACGCTGGTTTCAGAAATTAAGGGCAGTTCAATATTTTTTTGGTTTGGTATTTTGATTTTCAAGATAGCTAAAACTTGGCCCTTTTGGATTGGGGCTGAGACCGGTGTTTTCATAGCAACCGTAACCTTCATGCGTCTACGCGCCTTACGTGGCAAAGTTAAAACAAGGTCTTTTTCAATTAACAGGGGAATTGAACCACGTTCTCCCATCCAAACCGCAGCTTTAGTTACAGTTTCTCCGGCTTTGAAAAGAGTGTAATTATTAAACTCCCTAAAGCCCCAGTCTAATAATTTTTCGGGCTCTGTCCTCCGTGATTTTTTCGATGGCAAACCATTAATAACTAAGATAAGACGCCGATTCTTGCGTATGGCACTGGCAGTTAGACCATATCCACCAGCCTTAGTATGCCCAGTTTTTAAGCCATCTGCTCCTAAGTTTCTATAGATTGTTGGGTTACGATTAGGTTGTTTGATACCGTTATATGTAAAGACCTTCTCATTATAATAGTGATAAAAATTGGGAAAGTTCTTAATCGTTGCGTTGGTTAAAATTGCTAAGTCGCGTGCGGTAGTTTCATGTCCCGGATCAGGCCAACCGCTTGCATTTACGAAATTAGATTTTGTCATGCCAAGTTTTTTTGCTGTTACGTTAAGGCTATCAGCAAAAGCACTTTCAGATCCGGATAGTCCCTCCGCTACAACGATCGCCGCATCATTACCCGACTGTACAATAATACCGCGGATTAAATCTTCGACTTTGACCCGAGATTTTAATTTTACAAACATTTTTGAACCACGTTTACGCCAAGCTTTTTCACTCACTCTGAACGTATCAGTTAATGATAGGCCTCCATCTTTGATACGTTCAAATAACTTATATACGGTCATGATTTTACTCATGGACGATGGTGTCATTAACTCATCTGGATTTTTGGAAAACAAAACGGTGTTTGTAGTTGCATCCACTAAGATAGCTTGTTTACCAAGAGTTTCGAATGCGTGGCTTGCATTCGAGTTTGTAAACATAAGACTTAGTACAAGTGCAAATAAGGCCTGCTTAATTATCATGTGAACTCCGACACTGCTATTCAGCCAATATGCCTTACGTAACACATGTTGTTAGTACTCAAAAGCCTATTTTTTCAGTATATAATTCGATGAGCAGAATAAAACCTTAATAATCTTCTATAGTAAGAAACAAGTTGGTCGTTTTTAATCAACAACAATTCTAGCATTGTTAAAGCCTGCCCGAATAACCCGCTCTAGTATCTCATCTGCGTTATTAATCGCATCTATTGGTCCCGTACGCACGCGAAAAAATTCTTTCCCTTTTATTATAAAAGAACTAACGCTTATATTTCCGAGTTCAGATAACTTGGCTGCTGTTTGATTTGCGTAATCGAACCGCGTAAATGCTCCTGCTTGAACATAGATATTTGTGGGAGATACGGGTCTACTAACAATTTTTTCTGCTTGAGCAGGGTTTAGCCCTTTATTAAGGGCCGCCCTGTTCAATGTCTTTTTAGCTTTATATTTTAGTATTGTTTTTCCTGGGTTTCTGGCAGAAGGTGGACTTAAACTACCGCTTGCTACACGTGGCTTAGCAACGTTTAGGTTTCTGCGAATTGGTGTTCCAAATTTAGCTAGTGTTGCCCGATTCCGGAGACTGTGAGCAAGCATGCGACTTTCGTCAGCCAGAATTTCAACGTGGACCTTTGCCGTTCCTTTTCGATGGAAACCTAAGAGTTGAGCTCCACGTCGTGACATATCAATAATTCTGCTAAATGCATATGGACCTCGGTCATTGATCGTAACTTTGATTGACCTTCCATTTTCCAGGTTAGTAACTTGAACTATACTCGGCATTGGCAATGTTTTATGGGCTGCGGTTAGAGCATTTTGATCATATGTTTCACCATTTGCGGTCATTTTTCCATCGAACCCAGGGCCATACCATGACGCTATTCCAGTTTTATTATAACTATAATCAACCGCGGGATAATACCATATACCTTTAATTTGATATGGAGAGCCAATTTTGTAACGTCCTTGCTGTTTTTTATCTTGTAGGCCAATGCGTTTTGCCGTGTGAACTAAAAGTTGTGTCTGAGCACAAGCGCCAAGAAAAAATATTGTAATTAAAACAGTTAATATTTTGTACAAATTGACCCCAATTTTTAGAATGATACTATCATATTATATACTTGTACGGGTAAAACCTTAACAGGCTCTTTCGAAACGGTAATAGTCCTGGAAAATACTTAATTTCCAATCCGATCAGCTAACATGCCAACTGCAATAGCAAAAAAAGTCGACCGGTTCCACTTTAATGTAACGTTATAATTACTATAAACCATGTAAGCCTTCCCATGCTTTTCTGTCTTTTTATTTCTAGCAACTACGATTGAGGCTAAAAAATTTTGTTTTGGTAAATTGCTACCATCTAACCCCCTTACACCAATTTTTTGCCACTCTTTAATACCTTTTCTGACTTTTTTCCTTATTAGTTCATTGTCAAAATTTCTTGGTAATTTAACTGCTCTTCCCCATGTCTGATTTAATTTCCAGCCAGATTTTGCGAGATAGTTTGCTGCTGAGGCAAACGCATCACCTTTATTATTCCAGATATCTCTCTTGCCATCACCGTCGTAATCTACAGCAAAATTCTCAAAACTTGAGGGCATAAACTGAAAATTACCCATGGCACCTGCCCAAGACCCCTTCATTTGATCATGACTAATATGGCCTTGGTTTAAAATTCTCAAAGCCCGAAAGAGTTCGCCTCTAAAATATTTACCACGGCGCCCATCGAAGGCAAGCGTAGCCAGTGAGTGGACTACTGAGTAGCCTCCAAAATGTTTTCCAAAGCTCGTTTCTACGCCCCAAAAAGCCATGATAAAGCGAGGCTGAATGCCATATTTTTTAGCAATTTTATCCATCAACACTTTATTTTCAAGATACTTTTTTTTACCACGTTTAACTCGTGAACTTGGGATTACTTTATTTAAATACTGCTGGAAGGTCAGGGTGAATTCTGGTTGCCTTCGGTCCAGTTCAATAATCCGTACAATCGGTTGAAAGCCTTTAAATGCTGTGTCAAAGGTATCTTTCCGTATACCCTTATTTAGCGCTTCTATCCTAAGTTTCTGTAACCAGCTATCTATGTTTTCCTTAGCGCTGACCATGGATGAGTTGAAAATAAAAAACAGAGCCAGTGAAGCAAAAATTATTCTGAGATGAATTCCTAGGTTACGAAGGGGCATAATAATTTCCTTATATTTTAGGTTTGGGATATAGCTCGCTTGTATGTCCAGATAACCAATAAAACACTAATCCAATACATTCGTGGATAGCCAATGAAAATGAGCTTAAGCCAGAAATAAAATTTAATCCAAGTTTAAATTTTATTTTAGATGGCGTTCTATAATCTACCGGATAAGCTAAAACATTCCATTTATTATGTCGGAAGCTCGCTATTGCTCGCGGCATATGAAATGCTGAGGTAATAATGATCCAATGCTGATTTTTCGATGGGTTCACTAGTTTTTTTGAAAAGGATGCATTTTCTGTAGTATTCCGGGATTGGTTCTCAAAAATTATTTGATCAAGATTTACGTCCAGGGCTTTTAATAGTGGGTAAACAAAATCAGCTTCCTTAAGTTCTTGCCGTCCAAAGATTCCTGATCCACCTGAGTAAACAAGTTTTGCTTTAGGGTATACCTTTGAAAGGCGAGCAAATTCAGTTATTCGTTCAGCGGCACTATTAATCGAAATTTGCTTTCGATCTTTTGTTAAGTACTGATCAACCACGCCACCAAGAACAATAATTCCCTCAATGTTTTTAGGCAGTGGCTCTACCACCGGAAAACGATTTTCAAGATGGTTTATAATTACCGTACCAATTGGCAGTAAAGTTACTAAGGCTGCAGAAATAGCAGTAAAAGTTATAAGAATTTTAAGTGTATTGAACCATTTTATCCAAGCAAAAAAAGCTGCTGACAAGATAGCTATCAATATTATATTACCGGGGTCAGCAAAAAACCAAAATACCTTGGACAAGTAAAAGAACATTATTCGGTGATAGCGTTCTTCGTATTTAAGAGCAACCCCAGTTTCACTCCGTTGCGTATTGATATGTGCTCAAAAAATATAATTATTAGTTATAACTATGTAAATGTTTAGGTGCTATATCGTTTGCAAATCATCGATATGACGGCAATAAGTTGGATGGTTTAATATCTACGTTAAAGGTAAGTTAGGATTAAGTGCTATGAGAAAAAAAAAAATGAAAGACCTGCGATCTCAACGTTGGTATGAGCCAAACAACATGCGGGGGGTTAGTTCACGTGCTCGATCTCGTCAAATGGGGTTCGGTCCAGAAGATATAAATAATAAACCACGTATTGGAATTATTAATACCTGGAGCGACATGAATACTTGTCATTCGCATTTCAGAGATCGCGCAGAAGAGATTAAACGTGGGGTATACCAATCAGGTGGTTTTCCAATTGAGTTGCCGGCTATGTCGCTTGGCGAAATTTTAGTTAAGCCATCTACAATGCTGTACCGGAACTTTCTCGCCATGGAGGCTGAAGAATTAATGCGTTGCCACCCTATTGATGGTGTTGTTTTAATGGGCGGTTGCGATAAAACGACCCCAGCGCTTTTGATGGCAGCACTTTCAATGAATATTCCAGCAATATATATGCCGGCTGGCCCAATGTTACGGGGGTACTATGCCGGAGAGACGCTTGGAAGTGGAACTGATGTATTGCGTTATTGGGCCGATCATCGGGCTGGATTGATTGACGATGAGAAACTTGAAAATGTTGTTGGGGGAATGTCCCGCTCTGCGGGAACGTGTATGGTCATGGGAACAGCGGCAACAATGATGGCTATTTCAGAAACACTTGGTATGACTTTGCCTGGGGCATCATCAATTCCAGCTGTTGATTCAGCCCATGCTTTGATGGCATCGGCGTGTGGGCGGCGGATTGTTGATATGGTGTGGGAAGACTTGAAACCTAGAGATATCATGACAGAAGCTGCTTTTGACAATGCTACAATTGTGGACATGGCTATGGGCGGCTCAACCAACGCAATGATCCATTTAATTGCAATAGCTGGCCGAGCTGGCATTAAACTTGATTTAGAACGTTTTGACAATATTTCTAAAAAAACACCGGTACTCGCTAATATAAAACCGTCGGGTAAATTTTTAATGGAAGATTTTTATTATGCTGGGGGTATTCGAGGTTTAATGAACCATCTCGGTGATAAGCTTGATTTATCACAGATTAATGTCACAGGTGGTACACTTGGTGATGCTGTAAAGGACCAACCGGTTTATTTAGAAGATGTGATTAGAACTCTAGATAATCCACTTTATCCGGAGGGTGGAACTGCGATTTTATGGGGAAACTTATCACCGAACGGATGTGTTATAAAACAAACTGCTGCAGATCCAAAGTTTCATCAGCATAAAGGAAGAGCAGTTGTTTTTAGAGACTATGCCGATCTTCATCTCCGGATTGATAATCCAAATTTGGATGTGGATGAAAACTCAGTTCTTGTTCTGCAAAATGCAGGCCCTATTGGTGCTCCGGGTATGCCGGAATGGGGTATGTTACCGATTCCGAAAAAGCTGCTAGAAAAAGGGGTCCGCGATATGGTAAGGATTTCTGACTGTAGAATGAGTGGCACTGCGTATGGTACCTGTGTGTTGCATGTAGCCCCTGAGGCAGCAGTTGGTGGCCCACTTGCTCTGGTCCAAAACGGAGATATGATTGAGCTTGATATTCCAGCACGAAGAATTCATCTTGAAGTTTCAGATGATGAACTAGAAAAACGCCGCGCTCTGTGGAAACCTCCAATTTATCCAGCCACTAGAGGGTATACTGCTTTATACGGAAAACATGTCACCCAAGCTAATGAGGGTGCGGATTTTGATTTTCTACATGCTGGTGATGAAACTCCAGAGCCTTTAATATTCTAGAATGTGATTCATATGTGAAGTTCTATATTTAAGGCCAACTCCATCCTATAATTTTCATCAGAAATTCGGGTAGCATAAATTGGTCTAATATAAATTGGGTGCTTAGTGAAACAGCAATAGCCCCCAGTACTGACGAAGACATGCCAAGTAAAACCCACTTTCCAAAAGCCTCATGATTTCGGTTTATAAACCATGAAAAAATTACTTGAAAAACTACTGTAGTTTGCTGTATCGGGGTGACCACGGTGACGGGGGCGATTGTTAAAGCGGTATATCTAAGCATCTGAGAAATCCCGATTAATATAGCTGACATTGAAAACCAACGAAGCGAAGTTTTTGATATGTCTAAAACACTGTGAAGTTTAGCTGGATTTAATAAAATTAACAAAATAATACAGACTGCTGCACTGTACGAGATTACAACGCCAGCAATACCGGCCGTGGAATCTAAACTACCTATGGCAGCCCTGACGAACACAGGACTTGCTCCAAAACCGAATGCAGAACAAATCCCAAAAAAAATACCTTCAGCATAATTCGGGATAAATTTTATACGTGTTATTGTATCTGTTTTATTCTGTTTTTCCATTCTGTTCGAAAATGTTTTACGATCACGCAACATGATTATTGGTCCTAGGAGGACAAGAGAAATTCCAAAAAATCTGATTGGAGTGAGTGTTTCATCTAAAAAAATTATAGCCAGTGTTAATGATAAGATGACGCTCAATTGCTGAAGCGGACGAACCAACAAGCCTCCCATAGCTTGAGTTGCTCGTATGTTACAATATCTTCCAAAAGCAAAATGAACGGTGCCAGCAACGGCTAGTAAAAAATAATTCTGTGTTGAAAATTGCCAGATTTGGTTCCATGATCCAACTGCAACTGAAATTATAATAAAAAAAGGTAACCCAATTCCTAACGAGATTACCATACCCTGCAAAACAGTACCCGTTAAAACGCCTCGCCTCACCGATACAGCGTTCATTCCAAAAAACGCAGCTGAGGCAAAAGCCAGGATTGTCCCTAACAATACATATTCCTATAATAAAACAGCCACTCTTTTTAATTAGTCGTAAGGACCCCAAGCGCGCCCAACTGCGGGTCTTCTCTCTATTACGTCATGCCAACGCTTTAAATTTGGGTAATTATCTAAACCAATCCACTTTTTATGACCAAAGATATGTACATCTGCAAACATCGAAATATCTGCAACTGAGAAATG
>CAJQSN010000066.1 GCA_905614355.1 uncultured Rhodospirillales bacterium
ATTCTGTCAAAGAGTAGCCATTTAAAAAATTTGGTTAGTCGCCAACAGGATGTCCGTAATAACAAACACTTATTGACACGTGTTGCTATAATATTATGAGATGAAACGCTTCCGTGATGCGCTGTTCCGGGTATTGTATGATCATAACACTGCCCCTCCCAGGGGGGAGGCAGGTCGGGTATTTTCCGATTATCAGCCTTAGCTCAATCCTCTTCGCATGGTAGCGGCTGAAGTCATGTGCGCTACTTGTAATGCTGATTTCAATCATGTATCAACCCGATGGCCAAAGGCGACGCGACTGCGAAAATGCATAAACTTCCTGTGCCTAAATTGATTGAAAAAATTATAGCCAGATTTACTAAATTAGTATGACCAGAAATAGCCGCGCTATATCGCTGATGGTCATTTCTGTCGGCATGCTGGCGTGTCTAGATGGAATCGTGAAGGTAGTAAATAGTCTCGGGATGCATCCCTTTGAGATAGCTTTTTTACGTAATTTGTTTGGCGTCGTCGCGCTAATCCCCTTTTTTATGCGGGCTGGATTTCGCGAGCTGCGTACATTGCGCCTAAAGACCCATATTGGCCGCGGTATCATTCATGCCACAGCAATGATTACTTGGTTCTGGGCTCTCACCATAATTCCTTTAGCAGATGCAACAGCGCTTAGTTTTATGGTACCATTTTTTGCCTCGATTGGCGCCATTTTTTTCATGAACGAACCGTCGAAACTCATTCGTTGGGTATCAATTGCCATTGGCTTTACAGGCATGCTGATTATCCTGCGTCCCGGTTTCGCTGAGATTGGAATCGGAACCTGGTTGGTCCTTGGCGGCACAATATTTGTCGCGATATCAAAGCTTTTGACAAAAACGCTCTCTCGCACGGAAAGCGCCACTACCATTGTCGCATATATGAGCCTCACGGTTACGTTTGTATCCTTCTTTCCCGCAATTTTTGTATGGACCTGGCCAACCATCGAAATGTGGCTATGGTTGATTGGCATGGGGGGTCTTGGCAGCCTTGCCCATGTCATTCAAGCACAAGCCTATAAAGAGGGCGACGTCACTCTGATCGAACCCGCCGGCTTTGTACGACTCATCTGGGCGGCCCTCATCGGTTTTATTATTTTTGGGGAACAGCCTCTCATTTGGAGTTGGGTCGGCGGCGCGGTAATAATGGTTGGTGTAATTATGCTGATAAAAAAAACCGATAAAGAAGAGGATAAAAAAATTCATGAGAAAGTAGCTATAACGTCAAAACAGGATTTCTTCTGACAGTGCCGCCTAGAATTATGCTAGTCTAGAATAACACTCATCAAATAGGCCTAAGCTATGCATAACATTAAAATCCGCCCAGAAATCATCAACCGCGTCCTCACCCGGCGTGCGCGCTATCATATTTTTGATCACTTTGAACCAATCGAGACAGCCTTGGTTGTCATCGACATGCAGCCAACTTTTGTTGCCAAGGATAGCCCTGCTGAAGTTGCCGCGTCCCGCGGAATCATACAAAACATTAACAAGATCACCGAAAATCTCAGAGAAAAAGGCGCCGTTATTTGCTGGGTAACTCATGCTAATAGTTCGGTTGGGAAAGGCAGTGATTGGGATGGATTTTTCAATAATTTCGTCGCAGAGGAGGTCCGCAACAAAACCATTAAAAGCCTTAGCCCCGGCAACCCTGACACCTTGACTTGGCACGAACTGGCTACTGAGCTCGGTGACGTTCACCTTTTTAAAAATCGCTATAGCGCGCTCATTCAAGGTTCCTCTACGCTGGAGCGTGTGTTGCGCGGGCGTGGCATTAAAAATATCTTAATAGCAGGCACAAAAACCAATGTCTGCTGTGAGGCAACTGGCCGGGATGCAATGATGCTCGATTTCAACACCGTAATGCTCTCGGATTGCACGGCAGCCCTTTCAGATGAAGAGCATCAAGCATCTCTTGAAACTTTTATCCAACAATTCGGCGATGTGTTGACCCATAGTGAAGCTATCGAGTTGGTTGACCACACACCAAACGTCTAGCCTCTGTGTTTTAGCAAAAAATTCCGCATAATTTCGGTGAACAGTTCCGGCTGCTCTAAATTAATAAGATGACCGGATTTAGGTATAATATTAAATTCGCAACCCTTAATACGCTCAGCCATTTTCTTGCCGAGGTCGGGGCGGGTTAAACCATCATTTTCGCCATAAACGAGCAATGTTGGCACAGCAATTTTTTCCAATACGGCAGTCTGATCAAACATCGTCGTCGCCCGAACCGTTTTAATGTAGCTTTCCTTATGCAGGCATTTCATACTATCAACGAGTTGCTGATATTGCGCTTCCGTTGCATTCGGCCCAATCAGGGTTTTTGCTACGACGGGCGCAATATCCATGACGGCCTTACCTTCTTCGACCAATGGTTTAAGTCGAAGATCAATGAATTTCTGTTTCTCTGCATCTGTAAAATTTTTAAAGCCAGTAAACGTTGCGATGAGGCTGAGCGTTTTTACCCGCTCTGGATACATCGCATAAAAACTTTGCGAGATGCGGCCTCCCATCGAAAGCCCTGCTATATGTGATTTTTCAACACCAAAATGATCGAGGACCCGACTAAGGTCGCGGGCAAAATCATTGAAATCTAGCTCGCCCTCATAGTCATCACTGTCGCCATAGCCCCTGGCATCCCATGCAACAACATGAAAATACTCAGAAAGCGCTTTAACCTGTTCGGTCCAATTGGTCCGATTACCGCCAATGCCGTGCATCAAAACCAGCAACTCTCCCTCACCTGCATGATCAATCGCCAGTGCTGGGTTTTCTAATATCCGTTCAGTTTTAATGTTAGGCATTGGTTCTCTCCTTTGTGGTCTTTCGCGTTTACACCACTCCCTTTGCGAAGAGAGTATAATTAATCATTTTCGGTTTTCCCAATAAAGGCGCCGCTTTGCTAAAGGGTCGTCCTCAAGTTTACTGGCCGTATCAAACATCATGGTCGCCCGGCGCTCTTGGTTATAGCACGGCCACTCGCCAGTACCATCGCTTGCCGGCGCGCCGCCTCGGATAAAATTACACCACGAACTGTGCATCGTATCTGCGAGCACTTGAGGCGCCTCTGGGCCCAACAGATATGGTGTTGAAGGAGTCACCATATTGTTAAAGCAGAACGGGATATCGACACAATGACCCGCACCAAGACTACCCTCTTTGGTTGGTGATTTCCAAGCAAATTCATACGCATAGATGTCCTGCTTATCAGAGAGAATTGATTGCAGCTCCAAGGTTGCCTGGCGCCAACGCCAATCACTCATTGCGGCGGCAAAGAGCTGCTCTGGCTCCAACGCACCGACCATCTCTTGGTAAGCTGCAACCAGACCAGCACCATCTCCTGCCAAACTTTCAAATAACGTAGCCATGGCTGCTTCGGATTTAGGTACATCATCTGGGTTCATGAAAAACTGAAAGGGCTTCCACTCTTCAGTCGTAATACCGATCATAATGGGAATATCCATCATCTCACCATCGCGGGCACTTGGCAGAATATCTTTCTTCAGGACCGTGCCATCGATCACCGGCTGGAACAGCGCTTTACCGGTCGGCGGTCTTGTCCGCAACGTCGTGCGCTGAGCAGCGAGCAAGGTCTCAATCGGCGCAGCCTCAAGTTCGGCAATTTCGGTTGCGCCAACTGCAGCCATAAAAGTCTCTGTGGCATATTCTGCAAGTGCTAAATCCCGAAAGCTCATCATTGAGGTACTTTGAACAATAACGCGGTGAAACAGATTGCGTGCGGCAGGCATCATCATCAAACCGATAATTGCCCCCCCGCCAGCCGATTGCCCGCCCACTGTCACATGATCTGGATCACCGCCAAAAGCCGAAATGTTATCGCGCACCCATTCAAGAGCTACAACCTGGTCCAATAAGCCTGCATTACCAGATCCGGCATAGCTCTCATCTATATGGTTGAGTTGGAGATAGCCGCGGTCACCAAGCCGGTAGTTTAGGCCAACAACAACAATATCGCCGTTATGCGCGAAGTGAGTGCCATCATAAAGCGGGAACGAACCAGAGCCTGATATGTAAGCACCGCCATGGATCCAAACATAAACGGGGCGTTTGGCATTATCTGCCGCTGGCGTCCACACATTAACGCTCAGTCCTTCTTCAGATTGCGGCTGCGGGTCAGGCCCAAGGAAGGGCTCAAAACGAGTTGGGTTTTGACTGATCATTGGCCCAGGATGAACCGCAGACCGCACTTCTTGCCACGGATCTACCGGTTGTGGCGGCCTAAAGCGCTGTTGCCCCGCGGTTGACGAGGCAAATGGAATCCCACCAAAGAAATGGCAGCGCCCATTATCATACCCTTGAACCGGGCCTTTTGAGGTTTCGACAATCAGATTAGACATCGATCAACCACCTATATATCGATCGCAAATTTACGCGATAAAGGATCTATCACGATTTTTTCGCCAATCCAGAAGATTAAAACAATGGCAAAGCAAGTGGCGAAGACGGTTGCCGCATCAGCAACCGATTGGGCTTGCTGTAGGAGAAATCCTAGACCGCTTTCCGAGCCAAATAATTCTGCTACTAAGGCGATTTTCCAGCCAACACCATAAGCAATCCTCATCGCTGAAATAATATAAGGCATTAAAAGCGGAAGTGTGATTTTGAACAACACCACGGCAGGCCGGCGGGTAAAGCTTTTAGCCATTTCTAACAATTCAAGATCAATTTCTTTAAGCCCTTCTGATACATTTACCAAACAAAATGGCGTCAAAATCATCACCATGATAAAAACAATCGTGCCATGGGAAGGACCAAACCAAATGATCGCAAGGATCGCCCAACCGACAGAGGGGAAAGAGTTTAATAAAGGTTTAATACGTTCGTGCACGATGATATCTAATACCGGGAACCAATGCGGTAATAGCGCTAATACAGAGCCAAAAACAACAGCAATAAATACGCCTAAAATCACTCGAATGGTGCTGGCGGCAACATGGCCGATATATCTCACATCACTCACAAAAACCCAGATTTGCTGGGCGACATCAAGCGGGCCTGGCAAAATAATATCTGGCAATTCAAGTGATAAAAGCCACCAGGAAACAATGGCGAGCACGACCAGCCCCTCCGCCGAAAGATGCGAAAGCACGCGCTTTGTTGTCGGATGTTTAGTTCTGTCAATTACTGACATGATGCCTCGCAAGGTGGGCTTGAACGGGCATGAATATCCAGCGGTCGGTCGAATAAACAAAAGCGATGATGACGACGATGACAGCAATTACCAGCGGCATATCAAAGTCTTGGCGGGCGAGGTTGAGCATGTATCCGAGCCCAGTATTACCACCAAACAGCTCAGCAGTTAACGCGACTTTCCAAGCAACACCAAAACTGATGCGGATGGTTGCAAATATAAAGGGGTAGAGGGAGGGTAGTATCACTAGTCTAAAGCGCCGCCAGCCCGAGCGGGTAAAACTCACCGACATCTCGATCCGCTCTTGATCGAGATTAACCAAGGCTTCACGCATATTGATAATTGCAAAGGGGATTAGTACCATCGAGATCACAAAAATCACGGTAATATCTGAAATACCAAACCAAATGATAGCAAGAAAGGTCCAGCCAATACCAGAAAAAGAATTAAGAAATGGGCTCAGCCTGCCATGCACCATCAATTCGAAAGTGCCCAGATAATGCGCTATAAAAGCCAAAGCAGAGCCCAATACAAATGAGATTGCGACTGATACAATAATGTGGGCAAAAGAATAGAACATGTGCCCAACCTCATGTACATCAGTAAACATTAGACCGAGACGGGAAAAAACTAACCAAGGGCCTGGCATAACATAACTCTCCACGACGGAGCTATAGAGAATCCAAACACCAAAGAAAGCCAGAACAAATAAATGCCCAGCGAGGCGCGCTTTACGCCTCGCTGGGTCTAAAGCAGAAGAAGTCATTTAAGCCATCACTATTCCATAATAGCGTGTTTCCAAATGGATTTGTTGACATCAGGAACTTTCTTCAAAATTCCCATTTCTTTTGAGACTGTCCAAACCAAGGTCATGGCTTTTTTGTCAGCTTCACTGACAGCTCCAGGGAAGTACGAATAGTCATTGATCCAAGCTTTGAAATAACCGGCATCAATCTTTGCTGTATTCTTGGCAATTGCTGCACCAACTTTATCTGCATTAGCCACAGCATATTTCACAGACTCATGCATCATCCTGTTAAACTCTTTGAACGCCTCAGGGCGGGCTTTCAATTTTTCCGGATAGGTCACGTTGACGGCTGAGACACTATCTAAATTATAGAGCTCTTTGAGGTCTTTATTGGTCCATGCCAAAACCCTGTAGTTGCCTGTCTTCAAAGCTGAATAAGCCTGTGCATGGATCAATGTTGCAGCTGCAACCCGGCCGGTTTCGAGAGCTGACAATAATGCTGGAGCTGGAATTTGTACCCAAGAAAAATCGCCGCCTTTATAGGAAATATTCACTTTATACTTTTTAGCCAAAGCGATACGGATCCAGGTTGTACCCGTTGCCCGCAAAGAATAACTACCAATTTTTTTACCTTTGAGGTCAGCCATTGTTTTATACGGGCTATCTTTCTTTACCCAAATACCTGCGCCCAAACGGCCTTTTGCAGACCGCAACGCTGAGGACAAAACAATCAGCTCTAGCCCCCGGCGCTTGGCGAAAGGAATTGCCATAACAGCGTTCATAATGACATCATATTTTTTTGCTGGGGTAGAAGAAATCAAGGCTGGGATTTGTAGTGCATTCGTCTCGATAGTAATTTTATCAGACTTAACAATGCCTTGCTTGATCGCATACATCACGCCTTCGAGAGCAGGATCGGCTAAATAAGCGTAAGTCACTTTCTCTTTAGCACTTACGGGGTTGATTGTCATTAATCCGGCGACGGCCACAGCGATTGTCAGGCTAATTCTTTTTACTAATTTAGGTCGATAACTCATAGGGTACTCCTTCTTTATAAATGTTAAAATTAAGATTTTATTGTTTAAACGGTCTCCAGCTCATCCGGCTGCTCGAGTTTTCGGAACAACGAGATGAGGTAATTTTTTTGTTGGGTTAGACTTTCAGATTGCTCTATCTGGCGCGGGCGCGGCTCTTCAAGGGTAAGCGTTTCGAGTGCTTTGGTTGGCTTGTTCGACAACAATAAAACTCGGTCTGCCAGCACCAATGCTTCATCAATATCGTGGGTTACAAAAATAACTGTTTTGCCGGTTTCTTGCCAAATGCGAATAATTTCAGAGCGCATGCGCCATCGTGTGTTCAAGTCGAGAGCGGAGAACGGCTCGTCCATTAAAATAATATCAGGGTCTACTGAAAGTGCCCGAGCAATAGACACCCTTTGACGCTCGCCTCCCGATAACATACCAGGATATTTATCCTTATCTTCGTGGAGACCAACCATATCCAGCAAGCGATTGGCGGTCTCTGCCATCGTGCTCTTGGCCAATTTCTCGAATCGTAATTCCATACCAAGCAAAACATTTCCAAGCGCGGAACGCCATGGTACCAGGCGTGGGGATTGGAATACATAAGCCAGTTTATTCCAACCGTGTTCCGGCGGTAGTCCCTCAATGGTAACATTACCGTCATCAGCTTCCAGCAGGTTTCCCATTAAACGTAAAGAAGTCGATTTCCCACAGCCGCTTGGGCCTAAAATACATAGAAATTCTCCTTTCTTTACGGTAAAACTTAAACCATCATAAATGGTCTCCTTACCAAATTTAAGCAGGACATCATCGAATACGAGAATATCGTTCATCGAGTCATCCTACAATTTAAAATTATTTTCTTTGTTAACCCCATTTTTTCCGATCTTCTGACTAATAAGGGTAGCCTTTTTTAGAATTTCTACTATAAGATATTAATTGTAGTATCAGAAATTTTTTAATTAAGTGTCAAGTTAATATTATAAATATAAAGTTATCCTGCAATCTATAATTTAACCGGGGCTTATGTTTAGGCCGTCGATAAAATTCCAAATTACTAATGTAATAATTAATACCAGTTATTAACATATAATACAGCCTGTCTCCGTCAGTTGGATTTAGATTAATGTTGGTTTTCCAAAACGATTGAAACAAGAGAAATCTCCGTCAGCCACTCGAACCCATATCAAGGTATGTTAGTCCAGATTGGTTTCCCAAAAAATTTCTCGCTTGTTATCCAAAAAGATGGTCTTGATATATACGATATTCAAACCTTTGGATTTATTCTTAATTTCTGTCAATTATGATTGCTGCCCTACCTGTTACTAAACCATCTTCTATTCGCTCGTGCATTGCCTCAACATCTTTTAAAAAACAGGTTTCTGTAACTTTTGGCCAGATTTCACCCCGAGATACAATATCAATTGCCTCTAGCACCTCATTTTTGGTAGCATATTTACTTCCTAGGATCTCTATTTCTCGACTTTTAATCCACTCCCCAGATATCGCCACTGGCTTTGCTACTCCACCACCTCCAAGAACAGCCAAACGCCCACCTTTCCTTAGAGATCGGATGGAACCATCTAATGTTTTATCATTCGCAACAAAATCAATCACTACATCAACACCATCACCGTTGGTTAATTCAAGCAACCCATCGGTCAAGTTAGTCTTGAGTGAATTTATTATCTCATAAGCACCCAGCTCTTTACAGGTATTTAATTTTTTATCACCGATGTCTACAGCGATAACATTGGCCTTAGCCCAACGCGATGCCAACACCATATGTAAACCCAGTCCACCTCCTGCACCAATTATTGCTATTGTATCGTTTGGTTTTATGCGCGTCTTTTTTATAACTTTAATTGGCGTAGCAATAGCATCTGTTATCACACCTAATTCAGGTGCGTATTTCTTATAATCTAGATGTTTTGGTAACTTTAAAAAATTCTTTGCCGGAAGCTTTATAAATTCAGCATAACCGCCATCTATGGTTTTCCCAACATAGCCAGAAAAATTATCGCATAGTGTCTCACGGTCATTTAGGCACCAATAACAGCTTCCACATGTTAAATAATAATAGGCTGTAACTGGATCGCCTACCCTAAGATTTTGTACGTGACTCCCTAGTTCTACTATTTCTGCTGT
>CAJQSN010000067.1 GCA_905614355.1 uncultured Rhodospirillales bacterium
TTTTTTCATAAATAAATCAATTATAACCCCGGTTTGTTAAAAAAAATAGTCGGGTGATTAACGACTAATCACCCTCAATATATTTGGGGATTTCCAATAATAACGCTGCTTTAACCTTCTCCGGGATGGAAATACTGGCGCGGGAGTCCAAATCCATAAAAACAGAAATGAATTTTGCTCTAAATAACAGATGATCATCTGATGCGGAAAAGAAACGGTTTTCGAAAATAATAGATTTTGTACCTATGTGCGTGAGCGCCGTCGCCATATAGAACTCATCGCCTTCTTTAAGTTCTTCAAAAAATTCTGCTTCTTCTTTATAAAGCGCAAAACTTGTGCGCCGTAGTGGGATATCATCTTTTGGTATTCCAACAAGAGCCATAACCTTGAACATCCCGTCACTAAGAGCCGCATAATAGTGCTGAATATTCATATGACCTAATTCGTCGCATTGATCCTTAGTTACCAAAACACGATTCACTTCGCGGAAAATTTGGCCTGCAACTTTTATTAGCATCCCAGATTTAACCAATATTATTCTTATTAATAATATCACGGGCAGAATTGCGAGGGTAAACTCCCAAAAAACGTACTTCATGTGTAAAGAACTCGAGTTCTTCCATAGCCATACGCACACTCGAATTCTGAGGATGACCCTCAACTTCCGCATAAAACTGAGCAGCGATGAACCCCCCACCAACCAGATAACTCTCTAGCTTGAGCATATTCACACCATTAGTCGCGAACCCGCCAAGGGCTTTGTATAAAGCAGCAGAGACATTACGCACGCGAAACACAAAACTCGTGATTAAATCATTATCATCAGCCAACACCGGTATTGGTTCTTGAGCCATCAATAAAAAACGCGTCGTATTGTGATCAGCATCTTCAATATTAGCGCGGAGTGAATCCAAACCATAAATCTCACCGGCAAGTTCAGATGCAATCGCTGCGTGAGCTCTTTCCCCGCGCTCTGAAATTTCACGTGCAGCTGCCGCAGTATCAACGTGTACCATTGGCTCTAGGCCATAGTCCTGTATCGCAATTTTACACTGATTAAGTGCATGGACATGACTGTGGACGTGCGTTAATTCTTCTAATTGGGTACCTTTAACAACTAACAAGTGATGCTCCACTCGTTGAAAATGTTCCCCAATAATATGTAAACCCGATTCCGGAAGCAGATGATGAATATCTGCAACACGTCCAGCCACTGTATTATCGATTGGAATTAATAAGTATTTAGCCTTACCTTCGTTGACAGCAGCAAAAGTGTCCTCAAACGTGTGACAAGGTAGTGTTTGCATGTCACTGCGCACAGCTCTACATGCGAGGTCCCCATTCGCACCCAGTTCACCTTGAAAGGCTATTATATTATTTTTCGTATTAGTCATCGTGCCCAAGATATAACTAGGCGAGGGCTAATTGTCCATCAATTCACTTATTTTAAAGCGATTTATCAAGCAGTTCCCTTGCTTCTTCGACATCATCTTCCCAATCAACATCGAGCGGCTTGGAATCTATGAGTGCAACATCCATTCGCATACCATTTTCAAGCGCCCGTTTTCCTTCAATACGCTGGTTTAACTCGCTGTCTGTAGGCTCTAGATTAACAAATTTATCCAGTTGAGGCCGCTGATAGGCATAAATTGGAATGTGATGATAATAAGGACCTTCACCTAAATCAGTTGCATTACGGCTGAGATCTTTTATTCGACCAATCTTAGAGGCTGCAATCCAACTAACATTTCGCCCTTCTTCCCACTCTACCGTTGCCTTCACAACAGAGGTGTTAGTCTCGTCTCCGTCCTGCATCGGACATACCAGAGTTGCAATAGCTACCTCATAATCGGCCAGAGGGTATAGTAATGCGCGTATATACTTAGGATCAATCGCAGGCAAATCGTCGTGGAGATTGATGATAATGTCATGGCAATAAAACCGGTCGAACTTATTAACCGTGGCGGCAACTCTATCTGCCCCAGATTCGGTCCTATAATTATGAGTTTTCAGATGATGATCGGGATCAGTTCGATAGGTATATCCACCCGCTTGCCCGACAACGTCGGCTATTTCATCATCCACACAATCAACAATTACATTCCCGCAACCAGCTTCAATCGCACGGTTCCAAGAATGCACAATCATAGGTTTACCGTGTATATCCAAAAGTTGTTTTTTTGGTATCCCGTTTTCGTCGACCTGAGACGGAATAACTATTAAGGGGTTACGCTCTGTCATTTTTTATACCTGTAATACAAAAGTTAATTTCTTAAGACCCTATATATAGAGTTTATTTACACACTTCTACACCGAGTTCAAATATTTGACTATTTATTACTGCAATACGCGTTTTGATTGCTTTTAGATTACTTTTAGGCGTAAAAACCATAGTTAAAATATAATAGCCAAAAAACTTTTAGTAACGTGACGAAGGATTAAAAAATGGGTGGAATAAGAACGAAAGATGCGTTAGGAGCTCTAGTATTTGCTTTTTGTTTACTAATCATCAGCAATTATTTCGGGAACGCTCTTATACCTTCATTTAATGCTAATCATGCAACTAAAATTATAAAACATGATTGGATAAAATGGCCCGAGCCAAAAAATACGGAAGCAAATCTAAAAAATAAAAAAAATGATCTGAAGGAGGTAAAAATAACAAGAACACCGCCAGAAAAAGTCAGTAAAAGCATTATAAAGAGCCTGAATGTAGAACAGGTATCGCCTACATCAGAAAAATCTATTGCGGTACTTTTATCGATGGGAGATCCTGTTAAAGGAAAAAAAATCGCGCGAAAATGTGTTGCATGCCATAGCTTTAAAAAAGCTGGTAAAAATAAAATTGGACCGACTTTATATGGAATTATGGGTAGTGAACGTGGAACAACTGTTGGATACAACTACTCAAAAGCCCTTAAAAAGATAGGTGGCAAATGGGGCTATGCCGACATGGATAAATTTTTATTAAAGCCAAAAAATTTCATACGAGGAACTAAAATGTCATTTAAAGGCATTAAAAATGCAACTGACCGCGCAGCAATAATTATGTATATCAGAAGTTTAGCTGAAATACCTCTTGCCTTGCCTAAATAAAGTGATGGACCCAAACTTATCAATGCCAATACCCTTAACTTATATTAAGCTCGCAGAAAAATTAGCTGATGTCGCACGACCTATCGTTACTAATTATTTTCGTAGTAAAATTAAAATACTAGATAAAGAAAATCTAACCCCGGTAACCGTAGCCGATCGGGAAGCTGAAAAAGCTATCAGAAAAATACTGGAAGTTGAATGCCCTGAACATGGCATTTTAGGAGAAGAGTTTGGCGGTCATAATTTAGAAGCTGAGTATATCTGGATAATTGACCCTATCGACGGAACCAAGGCATTCGTTACAGGAAAGCCGCTTTTCGGCACACTAATTGCTCTTTGCCAAAATGGCAGCCCAATTCTTGGTATAATTGATCAACCCATCCTTAAAGATCGCTGGATTGGGGCAATTGGACACCCAACCACTCATAACGGTAATTTGATTACCACTCGCACATGCACGAACATTGGCGATGCATGGCTCTCTGCAACCTCACCGGATATGTTCACGGGCCAACATGAAAGAGCTTTCAAGCAGCTCGCTGGAAAAGTAAAATTTTCACTTTACGGCGGGGATTGTTATTCTTACGGACTTTTGGCTTCTGGTTTTTCTGACATAATATGTGAAGCAACTATGCAACCTTATGACTACTGTGCCCTTGTTCCTATTATTGAGGGTGCTGGTGGAAAAATATCCAATTGGGCTGGTGAACCTCTTAAAATATCCTCTGATGGCACAGTGCTGGCAACGGGCGATACTAATTTACACCAACTGGCCATTGACATACTCTCGCAATAATTTATAAAAAAACACAGTAATCACCTGATGTTATATAAGAATTAATCTTATCCATGCTTTTACTATCCCGATACAAATTCCGGCTAATCAATAATGAACACTTGAGTATACAGTAACTGATAGCCTTAATTCTAAATATTTGAATAACTTAATTCTTTTCTCTAAACCAACTATTGGTTAATCACTAGTCTGAAACCTACTTCGCTGAATAATAAATATTGTACTTACTGGAAGAACGAGCGAGATAACAGCAACCGCTACCAACAATAACCCCAGCTCTGAATAATCTGCCGTGGATACAATTTCTCGGGTCACCTTATTTTTTATTTCTCTCGTTACCACAAAAACTTCATTTAGATATTTTGTAAGGAGAGCACTTGCCGAAAGTGCAAGATTTGTAAAAGATGCAAAGACCGCGAAAAACGTCGCCTTCATATTTGAAGGAGCATTTTTAGCAATCCATGCTAAAAGCGGTATCATTGCAACCTGACCTAACGGTGACTCCAGGGCAGTATTTATTATTGCAATAAATTTAGCATCGACTATTCCCGCGGTCATTGAAGCGGCCCAATGATGAAAGCCATAATACATTCCAATACTAGGCATAAACAATATAGCGCTCGCTACTGATAGGACAACAGTGACTTTCGCTATAGAATTTCTACTAATAAATGGCCTAAAAATAATAATACCACAGAGTGTTAAGATCGCGGATAATAAAGATAAAACCGAAAAAAATTGCTCATTAAAACCAAGTTCGTCAATCTCAAACCAGCTCAACCCCGGTCCTGGATTAGGTATAGCTCTGAACATAAAAATTATAATTGCGGTACCTACAATCATAAGCCTTTTGTTCTCCTGGAGTTCTTTGATCAGCTTGCTCATCAAAAAAAGAATGATTATGACTGAACCAAAGAACACTATCTCTTGCGCAAAATGCACATTGAATGAACCTATACCCAATGAGAATAAAACAAAAATAAGACTGCCTATCAGAATAGTCCAATTGACTTCAGGCCTCTCCTTTTGAATATAGGTTTCTAGCTTAAAGTTGCCTTTTTCTTGAACCCTTAAATATCTGCGTTTTTGCAAATAATTAGCCAAAAAAACACCAAATACTGATACAAGAGGAATGACTAAAGCGTATAGATATACACTAGCATACAATTGGGTTTTCTCTTGCCCGGTTAAGGCGTCAGCTCCTTGAAATAACACTATATTTGCGAATGCAACAAAAACTGTGCCGCCAATTATTGCAAAGCGACCAAGGGTTTGCATCGTTGTGTGCATCTCCTTGACTATTGCAGGACTATACTTTTGACCGTTGTCATCTTCTAATGGTACCGCCTCAACTGTCATAGCATCAGCTACAACGTCTTGTATTACATAGCCAACAGGAGTTAAAATCACGCTTAAAACAAACCAAATTTCTACCTGTAAAATATTTGCCATTGTTTCAGTATGAGCAATTAATCCATACATTATTAGAAGACTTGATGCTATTATTGACGCTCCACAATAAACCATATAACTCTTATGTTTCCAGATAAGATCAACAATATGACCCAAAGGCATCTTCAGCGCCCATGGCAACCCAGCCCAAAAACCAAGGCCAGCTAAAAAGGCGGCAGATAGATTGAGATATTCTTTTATGAAAAAAGTGCCGACTATCCCTGTCAGCCCCGCGATACCCGCCGCAACATATATCATGAGTGGCGGCAAATAGCTCCATTTTAACTGTTTCCCTAGCCCTAATATTGTTTCTCTGAAATAATCGGAAACCGCCATATTACAAACATCCTACAATTCTGCCCAAACCTTAGTTAAGTGGATATCACTCTACCGAACGCCACATTCACACGTCGAGTGAATTCTATTAATAGTACTAACGACTACGGCCATCGATCTCTTTTAAAATTAGTCCACCAAGTAGAAAAAATAAAAGCAGATAAAATAGAAATTTTTAAGGCTAAAAACTAAAATCCCTAACAAAATATACAGTCCCAAGAAGTACCCCACCAAGTAAAACCCGATAGATCACAAATGGAGTAAAATTAGCCTGCCGTAGCCATACCATCAATAATGAAATCGCCGCCAGCGCAAAAAGAAATGATAACCCAGCTAAAGTTAATACGTCATACAACAAGACCTGGTTCGCCGATGCACTGAGTTCAAAACCTTTCAACACCCCCGCACCGATAATAGTAGGAATAGAGAGTAAGAGCGAAAAACGTGCTGCATCTTGACGTTCGACACCTAAAAAACGTGCTGCCGTCATTGTAATACCAGAACGACTGGTACCGGGAACTAAGGAAATAGCCTGCATAAGCCCAATAAAAAAGGCCCCGCCAAAAGATATGTGTTCAATTTTACGGACAGTCATATTTATTTTATCTGCGACAAAAAGTAAAATACCAAAACATAAAGTTGCCCACCCTATTATTTCTAATGTGCGGAGATCAGCACCCATATATTTATTGACATAGAACCCAAGCCCGATAGTAGGCAACGTTGCTAGAACCAATTTACAAAATAGCCAAAACTCAGCTTCAAGCTTACGCCGGTTTAAAATTTGGCGATAAATACGAAACATAGCCGTAGCCATACCGAGAATATCACGCCAAAAATAAAGTATTACAGCCAATAGTGTCCCCACATGAACAGCAACGTCCAACATCAGACCCTGGTCAGCCAGACTCGCTAATTTTGGTACCAAAATTAAATGGCCTGAGGAAGATATTGGCAAGAATTCTGTAATACCCTGAATAGCAGCAAGAATTAGTATTTGCGTAAATGGCACTTCAACATCACTCAAAATTAAAGATAGGTACTTCAATTAAACTACGGGAAAGCTCTTGTTTCATATAGCTAACAGCAGTAGTACTAATTTTGTATTAAGTCGCATACTTTTATTAATGTTTAAACTATATTATATACTTATATACTCTGAATTTCTCTAACCGCCATATGATGCAAGCACTGCTAGCATCCTTGTTTAACTTATTCAACGAGGAATATATTAAAAAATGCGGACACTTTATCACCTTTGGTTATCGCCATTCTCACGCAAAGTACGTGTTGTTTTAGCGGAAAAAAATCTAGACTTTGATATGGAGGTTGAGGAGACGTGGGAACGACGACACGAATTTCTAGCGCTAAACCCAACAGGTGAGGTGCCTGTTTTAATTGAACCTGACAATACAGTATTAGCAGATTCAATAGGAATCTGTGAATATCTCGAGGAAAAATATCCTGAACCAAATTTGATTGGTAAAAATCTATACGATCGGGCTGAAGTGAGAAGGCTCGTCGCTTGGTTTGACCTAAAATTTAATAAAGAAGTAACCGACAAATTACTAAATGAAAAAGTAATGAAACGCTTTTTAGGTCTAGGAGAGCCCGATTCAAGGGAAATTCGTGCCGCTCAGTCAAATATCCATACTCATTTAGACTATATTACATTTTTAACCGATCGTCGGTTTTGGTTGGCAGGAGATGAATTAACCTTAGCGGACATTACTGCGGCAGCTCACATTTCCGCTATTGACTACCTAGGCGACGTGCCATGGAGTAATTACAAATCTGCTAAAAATTGGTATGCTCGTATTAAATCTCGCCCAAGCTTTAAAAGTATATTATCCGATCGTATCCCAGGTTTACCTGTACCTAAGAACTATACAAATCTTGATTTTTAATTATGAATATAAAAATTAATATTTTTCTAATCTAGCCCAATATCTATAGATATAATTAATTCTACTTGGGGGTAATAACCATGAAAAGTAGTATAAGAAAGATTTTATGTGTTGGGACTGGTTACTCAGCAAGGGTGGTAGCACGCACGTTACTTGCCCATGACAAACCTAATAGATGGATAGTTTATGGATCATACCGCAAACAAGAACAAGCCAAGACTTTATCAGATATAGGTATAATCCCTATTGAATTTAATAATCTCACCAATACGCTATTGTCCGTGGACACTATATTATCATCAATTCCACCCGAGAAAGAAGGTGATCCAGTCCTTAAGTTATATGGTGATTTATTACCCAGATTAATTAAAAACTCCTGGATCGGATATTTTTCAACAACAGGGGTTTATGGCGATACCAAAGGTTTATTGGTTGATGAAAGAGCTCCACTAAATCCAACAAGTGATCGCAGTAGGCGCAGAGTTGCAGCTGAGGGTGATTGGCTAAAATATGGTGCCCATATATTCCGACTTCCAGGCATATATGGGCAAGGAAGATCCAGTTTAGATAGATTAAGAAATGGGCTTACTCGACGCATACACCGCCCCAACCATCTTTTCTCACGAATCCATGTTGATGATATTGCTCAATCTGTCATTGCTTCAATTAATCAACCAAACCCCGGCAGCGTATACAATATCTGCGATGATGAGGCTGCTGAGCAACAATTAGTTGAAGCTTACGCGTCTGAACTGCTCGGTATCAAACCTCCTCAACTAATCCCATTCAAAGATGCTATAAAAGAAATGACACCGATGGCCTTGACCTTTTGGCAAGACAACCGCCGTGTCAGCAATGCAAAAATGAAAAGTGAATTAGGTGTTAAATTATTGTATCCAACTTTTCGCGAGGGATTAAAGTCGCTGAACCAAAGTAGCTAGCGTATCAATTAGGCATTCTAGATCAGGGGCTGCACTTAGTCGGTGGTCACCATTCTTAACTAAAATAATTTTAACATCCGTTCCCAGCAATTTTTCTTGAATAGAAATTGCTGTATGCCACGGCACAACATCATCTTTTAAACCGTGTAGAAGGCGCACGGGGCAATTAACAGCAATTTTATCACGAAGAACCAGATGTTTTCGTCCTTCATCAAACAAAGCTCGCGTATAAATATGATCATTTCCAAAATCACTTGGGATTAGTGTAAAGCCTTTGCCTTCAACTTCCTCCAATTGTTCTGGCGTTAATTCCTCCTTCAATAAATCTTCAGTAAAATCTGGGGCAGCAGCTATGCCAATTAAACCAGCTATCCGCTCAGGTCTAGCCATTGCGGTTAAAAGCATTAACCACCCGCCCATCGAAGAGCCTACTAATAACTGTGGACCCTCTGTCAATTCATCCAGGACCGCCAACGCATCTTTTGCCCAAATTCCTATATGACCATCAGTAAAATTTCCAGATGAATGTCCGTGTCCGAAATAATCGAACCGCACGCAAGGCTGTCCATGTTCTTGAGCAAAATCCTCAATTGCTAACGCTTTCTCGCCATTCATATCAGACATAAAGCCTGGAAAAAAAATTATTCCCGGTAAGCTGTTTGACGAAGAACCGGGGGTTCTATGATAGGCAAGCGAGGCACCAGAGGGGCTACTTAAAGTTTGATAGGCTTTATAGGAACCTATGGTATTGTTTGACATCAATTATCCAATAGTGAGAAATAGGTTGGTCAAATTCACTTTACAAATTTATTAGGCTTATCTTTGAATACTGATAATAACACCAACCATATAAATACAGAAACCTTGTTACCACAAATAAAAAATCAAAATGGTGACGATCGGCAGCCAACAGTAATGCAAGTAGTGCCTGAATTAGTAACAGGTGGTGTTGAGCAAGGCACTATAGATGTCGCCCGCGCAATTGTCGAAGGCGAAGGTCGCTCTATAGTTGTTTCAGCGGGCGGACCAATGGTTCAAGAATTAAAACGCTCAGGCGTTGAGCATTATGAACTACCCGTAAACAGCAAAAACCCCCTAACGATGCAACAAAATATAAAACGTCTAATTAATATAGTTGAAGAACACCACGTAGATATTATCCATGCCCGGTCACGTGCTCCAGCTTGGAGCGCGTGGAGCGCTGCCCGTAAAACTAACAAACACTTTGTAACCACGTTTCACGGCACTTATGGACATAGTAATTGGTTGAAAAGGCAATATAACCAGATTATGACCAAAGGAGATCGAATTATAGCTATCTCAAATTTTATAGCCGGTCATATATTTAAAGTTTACGGTATTCCACCTTCCAAGATCAGAGTAATTCCTCGTGGTGTTGACTTTAATAAATTCAGTCCCGACAAAGTTAGCCAAGAGCGGCGAATAAAACTAGCGCGCGAATGGCGCTTACCTGATGACAAACAAATCATTATTTTACCCGGTCGGCTCACACGCTGGAAAGGGCATGCGGTTCTAATAGAAGCGATTAAAAATCTTGGCCGAAAAGATGTACAATGCTTAATAGTAGGTTCAGATCAAGACCGCGAGAATTATCGGCATGAATTAGAGCGCCAAATTGAGAATTACGGAATGCAGGAACTCATTCATGTCGTAGGGCATTGCGATGATATGCCAGCAGCATACATGCTTACCGATATTGTCATTTCCGCCTCAACTGATCCGGAAGCCTTTGGCCGTGTAATGGTTGAGGGGCAAGCTCTAGGTCGCTTGGTTATTGGCACCAACCACGGTGGTTCTACCGAGACTGTCATAGACGGTCAAACAGGTTGGCTGACCGAACCTAGCGACCCTTATAGCTTAACTAAAACTTTAAACGTAGCTCTTAATTTAACTGAATCACAACGGAATAAGATTACACGAAAAGCAAGTGAACATATTCACAAATATTATTCTAAAGAAATGATGTGTACTAAAACACTTGAGGTTTATAATGAGTTGATTTTAGGTGACGCTTAGGGATCGTGATTAATACACAAAAAAAAATATTAGTAATTAAGTTGGGTGCTCTTGGTGATTTTGTTCAAGCGGCCAGTCCCTTTAACGCCATCCGACTTCATCATAGTGCTGAAAGAATTACTCTTTTGACGTCACCAGACTTTATGGCCCTAGCAAACTCCTCTCCTTGGTTTGACCATGTTAAGATTGATCATAAGCCAAATGCCCTCCAAATTAAAAAGTGGCTATCACTTCGTAAATGGATGCGTAGCTCTGGTTTTACACGTGTTTATGATCTGCAAACTTCTGATCGTAGTAATTTTTATCACAAAATGATGAAACCCTTAAATAAACTTAATCCAAAGCCTGATTGGTCTGGCAATGCTCGTGATTGTTCTCATCCACACAACAATATCCATCGTGATTTAATGCATACAATTGAACGACAAACGGAACAACTGAATCTAGCCGGTATTTATAACATCCCACCCGCTGATCTTTCCTGGATTAATGCAGATATTAGTAAATTTGGCTTACAAAATACTTTTGTTCTTCTTGTTCCTGGCGGAGCTGCACATCGACCTGCCAAACGTTGGCCTGGCGAATACTACCAGCAATTAATCCGATACTTTGCATCTAAAAAAATTCAAGTTGCCTTAATTGGAGGGAAAGAGGAAATATCACTATTAAATGAGCTTGCAACAACTGATCCAATTTGCATCTCGTTAGCTGGCACCACGGATCTTCTTGATCTATTTTCTTTGGCGCGAAATTCACTAGTTGTAATTGGCAATGATACAGGCCCAATGCATGTGGCAGCCGTCAGTGGATGTAAAACGATTGTTTTATATTCCTCTGAATCCGATCCCGCACTTTGCGCCCAGCGAGGTGATGATGTAACAATCTTTCGAGAAAATAACTTATTTGATGTAAACCCAACTCAAATAATAAAACATTTATCCCAAACACTGGGATGCAATCAAACTTGACACCTTGTAAAAACTAACTACATTCCGCGCCTATTTAAAATCTACATAAAATACTATGAAATTAAACGAGTTTAAGACAATAAAATGGTAAAATTGACATTGCCAGACGGTCAGATCCGTGAATATAACGCGTCTATTTCAGGTGCAGATGTTGCGAATGATATTGGTCCAGGGCTAGCGAAAGCAGCTCTTGCAGTTCGTATTAACGACGAAATGAAAGATTTATCTTCAATAATTAAAGAAGACTGTAGTTTTTCGATCGTTACCATTAAGGATGACGATGCTCTTGATCTCCTTCGCCATGATGCCGCCCATGTAATGGCCCAGGCCGTCCAGGAATTATTCCCTCACACACAAGTAACTATTGGGCCTTCAATCGAGAACGGTTATTACTATGACTTTGCAAGGGAAAAACCATTCTCAACTGACGATTTTAAGACAATTGAAGCCAAAATGGCTGACATTGTTGATCGTGATTTGCACTTTATTCGAGAAGTCTGGGAGCGCGATAAAGCTATCAGATTTTTCAAAGACAAAGGTGAAAATTATAAAGCTGAACTCGTTGAGGCAATTCCACCTGGTGAAGAGGTGTCTATATACAAACAAGGCGATTGGGTTGACCTTTGTCGCGGACCCCATCTGCCTTCAACGGGTAAACTAGGTAAACATTTCAAATTGATGAAATTAGCTGGCGCTTATTGGAGAGGTAATTCAGACAATGAAATGTTACAACGAATTTATGGAACAGCTTGGGCTGATAAACAACAATTAAATTTCTACCTTACAATGCTGGAAGAAGCCGAAAAACGTGACCATCGTCGATTAGGACGAGAAATGGACTTATTCCATATTCAGGAAGAAGCTATCGGAGCAGCCTTTTGGCATCCAAAAGGCTGGGAGCTATATCAAAAAGTACAAGCTTACATTCGCAAACGCCTTAGGAAGGCTAATTATGTTGAAGTTAACACACCTCAATTGGTTAACCGTTCCCTATGGGAAGACTCGGGACATTGGGAAAAATTCCGAGATGCTATGTTTGTAACAGAAGCCGAAGACAAAATTCTAGCCATTAAACCAATGAACTGCCCTTGTCATGTACAAATTTTTCGTCAGGGCACCAAAAGCTATCGTGATTTGCCGCTACGAATGGCAGAATTTGGCTCTTGCCATAGGAATGAGCCTTCTGGTGCATTACACGGATTAATGCGAGTTCGCGCCTTCACTCAAGATGACGCACATATATTTTGCACTGAGGAACAAATCAGCGAAGAGACTAAATCTTTCTGTGACTTACTCATGAGCGTATACACAGATTTTGGATTCAAAGACATTATCATTAAATTTTCTGACCGGCCAGAAGTCAGAGCCGGTGATAATGCGACGTGGGATAAAGCAGAGGGTGCATTAGTTGAGGCTGTTGAAGCAGCCGGTTACCAATATATTCTTAATCCCGGTGAGGGTGCATTCTATGGTCCCAAGCTTGAATTTGTACTCAGAGATGCGATAGGTCGGGACTGGCAATGCGGCACGCTTCAAGTTGATTTTGTTTTACCTGAAAGACTGAATGCAGCATACGTGGGTGAAGACGGTGCAAAACATCGTCCGGTAATGCTGCACCGGGCTATACTAGGATCATTTGAACGTTTCATCGGCATTTTAATTGAGCATTATGCAGGTCGTTTCCCATTTTGGTTAGCACCTCTCCAAGTTGTTGTCGCTTCAATCACGGATGAAGCAAAACCTTATGCCAGAAAAGTACAAGCTAAACTAATCCAAGCAGGATTAACCGTAGAAGCTGATCTTCGAAATGAAAAAATAAATTTTAAAATTCGTGAGCATTCTGTTGCCAAAGTTCCAATAATATTAGTTGTTGGGAACAAAGAAACAAAAGAGAACACTGTTGCCATGCGCAGGCTAGGTGGAAAAGATCAAGAAATTCTTGCGCTTGAAACAGCAGTTGCTAAACTGCACACAGAGGCTATTATTCCTGGGAATTAATAAATTTCGATAAGTCAGTAAGGTAGCAACATTTTGAGAAGAAAGACCTTCACATTCCAAAGGGAAAAGCATTGAAATATTATGCAAGTTATAAGCCCCAGGAACGTGGCGGCTTATAAAAGGAGAAAAAAAGAATCGCACGCCCAACTTTTAATACCACCCCATCTAAAGATGGTCCGGCAATTAATGAAAATATTAACGCAGAAAATGTGAGGCTAGTGCTCGCTGATGGAGAAATGGCAGGTGTAGTGTCAAAAGAAGAGGCAATACAACGCGCGTTTGAAGCAGGCCTAGATTTAGTAGCAATATCACCAAATGCCGACCCCCCAGTTTGTAAAATTCTTGATTATGGTAAATTTAAGTACGAAGCACAAAAAAAGAAAACCGAAGCAAAAAAGAAGCAAAATGTAATCATTGTAAAAGAAATCAAGATACGCCCGGGGATAGAAACACACGATTATCAGGTTAAACTCCGCGCAATGGATAAATTCATCGGTGAAGGGGATAAGGTCAAAGTTACATTACGCTTCCGGGGACGAGAAATGGCACACCAAGATTTAGGTGGCAAAATACTAGATAGGATACGCGAAGATATGGATGGCGTTGCTAAGGTTGAGCAATTCCCAAAATTTGAAGGACGCCAAATCACTATGGTTCTATCCCCTAAATAATATTTAAGGTCTAGGCTCGATCATTAAAACATCGGTTAAATCTGAGTTATTTGGCAATAGCTTAATAATAAGACAGTTAGTTAATTATTGGCCAGATTTGATATTGATTTTATCTATTTTTGTTCATCACCTGAAACTAGAATAAATGGTAACTTGGGTAACCTTGATGTAATCAGCCAGGATAATATTAAAAATACTAGGCTTGAAACTATGCAAGAAATTATACCTCCCAAATAATATGCTAAGCCTGAAATCAAAGTCCCTGCCATACGCCCCCCTGCATTCGCCATATAATAAAAGCCTACGTTGAGTAGAACTTTGTCGTTATCAGAGTAGGCAAGAATTAAAAACGAATGGATAGAAGAATTAATTGCAAAAATAAAGCCAAACACAATTAATCCCAGCAAGAAAGATAAATTTCCCTGCACTTTAAAGTGAAGAGCAAGGGCCATAACCCCTGTCACTAGAATAAGAGCTAATAGCCAACGGCTAGCAGATTTTTCATTACCATCAACCAGTTTTGGAGCTAATGTCTGAACAATACCATATCCAATTATCCAGAATGCCATATAGGATCCAATCTCTGAATGAGACCAACCGAGTTCGATAGCCAAATATAATGGTAACCCCACTACAAACCAAATATCTCTTGCTCCAAAAAGAAAAAACCGAGCCCCTGATAAGATATTTATCGCTGGGGCCTGTGATAATATACTCGAAAAAATTACCCTTTCTCCTGCTTTACCTATATTGGTAATCGCTAGTGCAAATGTTACTGAAGATGCTACAGCAACCGCCAGAGTATAGAGTGCTGTTGTAAAGCCAAGCCACGCTAGTAACGTCCCACCTACAAAAAAACCTACTCCCTTCAGGGTGTTTTTTGATCCTGTCAGAATTGCAACCCAGTTAAAGAGAGATTGGCGCCCATCTTTTACAACAATTAATTTAACAGCACTTTTAGCGCTCATTTTTGTTAAATCTTTAGCTACCCCTGATAGGGCCTGCATGAACATGACAAAACTAACTGACTGCCAAATCGGCCAATTTACATTAAGGTTAGCCAATACTGACAATGCAATAACCTGCAACACCAGGCCAGCTACTAATGTAAATTTTAGACCAAACCGTGTCGCCAACCAGCCACCAACTAAGTTAGTAGGAATCCCAGCCAACTCATAAAATAAGAATAACAATGCAATTTGAAAAGCATCATAACCTATTGAATAAAAGTGCAACAGCACCAACATGCGTAAGGCGCCGTCAGTAAGCGTGAAGACCCAGTAAGCAGCAGTTACTAAATAATAATTTCTCCGCAGGTTAGAGTTCATACGAAATTTTTTCAGCCAATTCCATGAACCTATTCATATATCCCCACTCATTATCATAACAGGCGAGAATTTTCACTTGGGTTCCGTCAACAACCATAGTTGAAGGGCCGTCAATTACAGCAGAACGCGGATCATTTACATAATCAGTTGAAACTAAAGGCCGTCTCTCAAAACCTAATATATTCTTTAAACTACCCTCAGATGCTTCTTTGAAATTGGTATTCAATTTTTTTGGTGTTGTAGCTTGATCAACCTCAAATACACAATCGGCCAATGAACTATTCAAGACAGGGACCCGTACCGCTAAACCGTCCAATTTTCCCATAAGTTCTGGATAAATCTGCATGATCGCAGTTGCCGAACCAGTGCTGGTAGGTATTAAAGTATTTAGCCCAGAACGTGCACGCCGAAGGTCAGGATGAAAACCATCCACCATTTTCTGAGTATTGGTAACATCATGTATAGTGGTAATAACACCATGTTTTATTTTAAAATTTTCAAGCATAACCTTAATAATAGGAGCCAGACAGTTAGTGGTGCAAGAAGCCCCAGATATTAAATTATGTTTTTCATTACGATAAAGATGATCATTCACACCCATGACAACGTTAAGCGCTTTTGGATCCTTGATTGGGGCAGAGACAATAACCTTCCTAGCGCCATTTTTAAAATGAGGTTGTAATTCTTTTATAGCCTTAAACTCACCGCTACATTCCAGCACAATATCAACACCTAACTTATCCCATTGAATTTCTGCGGGGGTACGCTCCATCGAGTAACTAACAGCAACACCATCTATACTCAATCGGTCTGAGCCAAAAGAAATATCTCGGCCCCAACGGCCGTGGATTGTATCAAATTCTAATAAATGCGCTGCCTGCTCTGCAGAACCCCCGGGCTCATTGACATGGATTATATCATAACCATTCTTAGCCCAAACGTCCCATACGACTGAAACCATTTATACCAACTTTTACTCTCATAATGTTATCCTGTTTAGCATGGGTTAGTACGCATAATATATTAAACTTTTAAGACAGCATTAAAGCCACAGAATCATACAAAATAATAGGCATAAATACTTGCTTTTAGAATGATTTCTAAGTATAAACCGCGCTTAATCGAACGGTCTGGTGGAATAAAGTGTTCCGGGCATACCTAGCCGTTTTAGATACAAGCCTTTGGATAATTTTGTTTAAAGCCAAAATGCATATAAAGGCATAGAAAATAAGGAAAAAAAATGCCAAAACTTAAAACAAAGTCGAGCGCAAAAAAGCGTTTTAGTACTACTGCGTCGGGTAAAGTCCGAGGCAACCCAGCCTGTAAGCAACATTTCCTTCGCAGACGTCCACAAAAAATGAAACGTAATACCCGTGGTACGATGATTATGGCAGAAGCAGATGCTAAAAAAATCCTATCGTTCATGCCTTATCATAGGGGAAAATAGATATGTCACGAGCTCAAGGAAAAGTAGCAAGTCGTACTCGGCGTAAAAAAGTTGTAGCGATGGCCAAAGGCTATCGGGGCCGTAATAAAAATAATTTTCGTATTTCAAAGCAGCGGGTTGAAAAAGGATTGCAATATGCTTATCGCGATCGCCGCGTAAAGAAACGTAGCTTCCGGGCCTTATGGATTCAACGCATTAACGCCGGTGCACGTCTGCACGGTATGAACTACTCACAATTTATGAATGGCTTAAAAGAAGCGGGTATCGAACTTGATAGAAAAGTTTTATCTGATATCGCCATCCATGAGCCAGATTCATTTAAAAGCTTAGTTGCGCAAGCGCAAGCCGCCCTCAGTAAAGCTGCTTAAAAGTTAAGTTCAATGCGGACTTACTCTATTTTAAAAAGGGGGCGGCTCACAAGGCAGCCCCCTTTTACTATTAAGTGAACCACACTATTAAGAGTATCTAGGCTAGTTGATTAATGGACACGATAAATAATCTGAAATCGGAGTTAGGAGGCAAAATAGCAAATGCTGACAGCATGGATGATTTGGAGCAAATCCGAATATCTGCGCTCGGTAAAAAAGGTCAAATAACTGCGCTGATGAAAAACCTAAGTGCGTTGGATCCAGAAAAGCGTAAAGCTGCTGGAAAAGAGCTAAACATTCTAAAACAAGTAATTTCTAGTCTACTTGATAGTAAAAAAAATGATCTTGAGAATATTAGTCTTGAGTCCCGCCTTGCGGAGGAAAATATTGATATAACGTTACCAATACGTCCTGAAGAAATAGGCACCATACATCCAATTAGCCAAACTACAGATGAATTAATATCAATATTTGGCGAAATGGGTTTTGTAGTAGCCGAGGGCCCAAGCATTGAAGAAGATTGGTATAATTTTACAGCACTAAACATTCCAGTCGATCATCCTGCACGTCAGGAGCATGATACCTTCTATATAAATGCTAAAAAAGATGATCAGCGAATGGTGTTACGTACACATACCTCTCCCGTACAAATAAGGACCATGCAATCTCAAAAACCCCCGATTCGTATTATAGTCCCCGGGCGAACTTACCGCTGTGACCACGATGCAACGCATTCTCCAATGTTTCATCAAATTGAAGGACTGGTAATAGATAAAACCACCCATATGGGCCACCTCAAGGGTTGCCTGATTGAAGCCTGCAGGACTTTCTTCGGTATGGACGAACTACCCGTTCGTTTCCGGCCCTCTTACTTCCCTTTCACCGAGCCCTCAGCAGAGGTTGATATTGGATGTTCCTTTAAAGGTGGCACGCTTAAAATTGGTGAAGGCCAAGACTGGTTAGAAGTCCTTGGCTCCGGCATGGTTAATCCAAACGTATTAGAAAATTGCGGTATAGATTCAAATGAATATCAGGGCTTTGCCTTCGGTATGGGCATTGAAAGAATGGCAATGTTAAAATACGGTATACCTGATCTTAGGACGTTCTACGAATCAGATCTACGGTGGCTTAAACACTATGGGTTTCAGCCCCTTGATATTCCATCGCTCGTTGGAAGGGCTGGGCTATGAAATTTAGTCTAAGCTGGCTCAAAGAATATCTCAAAACTGATAAAAATTTAGAAGAGATTCTTCATTGGCTAACAATGGTAGGTCTCGAAGTTGAGGGTGTTGAAGATCGTGCCGAACTATTAAAAGATTTTGTCGTTGCACATGTGCTAAAAGCAACACCTCATCCAGATGCTGACCGTCTACAAGTCCTCCAGGTTCAGAACGGACTAGAAACTCTGGAAGTTGTTTGCGGAGCACCTAACGCGCGAGCAGGTATGAAAGGTATATTTGCTGCTAATGGGAGTTATATTCCTGGTATTGATGTCACGCTCAAAACTACTAAGATCCGAGGTATAACATCTAACGGAATGATGTTGTCAGAACGGGAAATTGGTCTCTCCGACGAACATGATGGCATTATTGAAGTTGCTGATGATGCGCAAATTGGCTCAAATGCTGCCGAAGCACTTGGCCTGACGGACCAAATAATAGATATTGCCATCACACCAAATCGGGGAGACTGCCTAGGCGTATACGGCATTGCACGTGACTTAGCTGCCGCAGGCGTTGGCACACTAACCCCACTTGAAATACCCAAAGTTAAAGAAAGTTTCGAGAGCCCTGTCAACGTTACCCTCGCCTTTGAAGATAAATTCAAAGATGCATGCCCTATGTTCGTCGGCCGTTATTTCAAAGGTGTAAAGAATGGTGAAAGCCCACAATGGCTAAAGGACAAACTATCCGCAATTGGCCTCCGTCCAATATCAACCTTAGTTGATATTACTAATTACTCAACTATTGCCTTAAACCGGCCACTCCATGTTTTCGATGCAGACAAAATAAAAGGTCATATACATATTCGTATGGCAAAAAATGGGGAAAAAATGGTCGCACTGGATGGAAAAGAATACACCTTGGACGAAGACATGACCGTTATTGCAGATGACAACAATGCCGAGGCCTTAGCTGGTGTAATGGGTGGAGAAAGGACCGGGGTGTCAGAGGATACAGTTAATGTTATGCTCGAAACCGCTTACTTTAGTCCTATTAGGACAGCTATGACCGGCCGTAAGCTTAATTTAACTTCAGATGCTCGGTTTAGGTTTGAGCGGGGTGTCGATCCAGCCTTCTTAGAAGATGGGACGGAAATTGCCTCCCAATTGATACTTGATCTCTGTGGGGGCGAGGCAAGTAAAATTATTAAAGTGGGTTCTGAGCCCAACTGGAAAAGAAAATATTTCCTTCGGGATACTCGTGTGGAAGATCTTGGTGGAGTAAAAATTACGCCGAAGCGTACACAAGAGATATTAGAAACTCTGGGGTTCAAGGCTAGTAAAACTACAGGCGGTTGGGACGTGGCAGTTCCATCTTGGCGTTACGATGTCGTGGGGGAAGCCGATCTAGTCGAGGAAATTTTGCGAATAAACGGTTTTGACGCCATCCCAACTGTAGCCATGGAAAGAGAAACACCGCTACCGCGTGGAGCTATTAATATAACTCAAGATCGCAGATCCCGTGCGAGACGAACTTTGGCAAATCGTGGAATGAACGAAGTTGTAACCTTCTCCTTTCTGCATTCAGATCATGCAAATTTATTTGGCGGATCTCCCGAAACTATTAAGTTAATTAATCCAATTAGCGCGGACCTTAATATTATGCGACCCTCAATCCTACCCAATTTAATCGCAGCAGCAGGCCGAAATGTAGACCGGGGATTTGATAAATTAGCATTATTTGAAGTAGGGCCCCAATTCAAGGGAGAAAATCCTAACGACGAAATCACTGTAGCATCGGGTATCCGCAATCTGACCGCAATTCCCCGTAATTGGAATATTGCAACACGCAGTGTAGACGTATTTGACGTAAAAGCGGATGCCTTATCTGTACTTAATCAAATTGGTGGGCCAGCAGCTAGTGCACAAACCGTAAAAGGAGCCCCAAACTGGTACCACCCGGGTAGATCTGGTACTATACAGTTGGGGCCAAAAATAACCCTTGCCCATTTTGGTGAATTACACCCAGCAGTTTTGAAGGCGATGGCTATCGAAGGGCCCGTTGTTGGTTTTGAGATATATCTTGATAATGTTCCGTTCCCTAAAGGAAAACCTGGCGACCAAACACGGCCATTTCTTGAATTATCACCATTGCAAACTGTTGCACGCGATTTTTCGTTTATAGTGGATACCGACATTAGCGCGCAAAACCTTATAAATACAGCATCTTCAGCGGATAAAAAACTAATCAGTGGCGTTACAGTTTTTGATGTGTTTGTCGGAGACACACTGGAACCTAACAAAAAATCGGTTGGCATTACGGTCACGCTACAACCTACAGAGCTAACACTAACTGACGCAGAGATCCAGAAAATTTCAGATAAAATAATTAGTAAAGTATTAGAAAAAACCGGTGGTATTTTAAGGAGATAAAACCATGAAGAGTATAAATAATACGGCTCATTTTGTTGGAAGTATTCCCTTAAACTCCTCTGAAGAGGTTTTTTGCTCGATCTGTGATGCGCTGGGTAATCACGTTAAAAGAATTCCAGATGGAGAAACTGGCGAGAGAACTAATTGGATTTTATTTCAGCGCAAGATGTTAGCTAATCACCCAGCAATGGAGCCCGACAGCAGCATTCCAAAATTTCAATTTAAACAATGGAATGGTAAGGTAATACGCGAAGTAGAGTTGCTGAAGATTAGGGATAATATAAATTTAGAAGAACTAATATTCCCAGTTGGCTACTCAGAACATGCTATAGAATCCTTCAAAGATTTTGAAAGGCTTCAGTCAAATGGAATAATCCCCTCAGACGTTAAATTTCAAGTAAGTATTCCGACACCTTTCGCAACCGGTTATAATTATATAAGTCCTAACGGTCGTAAAGAATTCCTAAAAGTTTATGAAAAATCATTTGCCATCGATATCAAAAAAATCATTGATTCAATTCCCAACGATAAACTAGCAATCCAATGGGACGTCTGCCAAGAAATTCTAATATTTAATAATTACTTTCCTAATCGATCGGAAAATTATAAAGATGAAGTCTTTAGTCAGTTAGCCCGAATCGGTAACGTAATCCCTATTGGAGTAGAGCTTGGTTACCACATCTGTTACGGAAGCCCCGGTGATGACCATATTATTAAGCCAAAAAACTTCGCACTGTCCGTAGAATTTGCAAATGGAATCTTCAATTATATAGATCGGTCTGTCGAATTTATTCACCTGCCAGGTACTTACGGACAACCAGAGAATGAGTTTTATGAACCCCTAAAAAATCTAAAAACACCGAAAAGCTGTGAAATCTACCTCGGTCTTTTATTTTTTGATGATTTAGAAGGTGACAATAAACGCATCGCGGCGGCTCGGAAGATTCTACCAAATTTTGGGATATCGACGGTATGTGGTTGGGGTAGGGGAAACCCAGAACGAGTATCAAGCTTACTTAATAGTCATAAAGTAAATTTCGAATAGAAATTTAATTCTGTTGTTTGAAAATTTTTGATTTGCCGAGCGCAGGTTTTGGAAGCTAAGACCTCTGGCTTAGACGCCCGCAGTCTCAGGCTTCTTAAAAAACTATATTGATATAGTAAGCTGCAGGAGTAAGATTAGAATACGTCCCCCTTGCACAAAGAATCTCAATTTAATTCAATATTACTGATTAAACTTACTCGGTACCTTGATACCCAATAAATGAGCGGCATTTTTACCCATTACCAACGCCTTATCATCTTCACTGAGACCCTGTACCGAGTTAACATGGCCAACAGGATCTGTCTCAGCCATGTCATAAGGGTAATCTGTTCCCATAACAATATGATCAGGGCCCCACGTTTCGATCAAATAACGTAATTGGTGTTCTGTAAACACAACACTATCAAAATAAAGCTTTTTAATGTATTCGGAAGGAGGCTTACTGATTACTTCCCGACAATCATCTCTCAGGTGAAATGGATGATCAAAACGTCCCGCATATGAAGGAATATAACCCCCACCGTGAGCGATACAAATCTTAAGGCCAGGGTACTTCTCCAGGTAACCATCAAATACTAAATGACCAACGGCAAGGGCTGACTCTAGTGGGTGACCAATAGTGTTACGAAAATAATGATCATCCATACGCTCTACAAAACTAGTACCGATAGGATGAATAAATATCATCATATCTTTTTCCTCGCAACGAGCGAAAAATTTCTCAAGGCCGGCACGAGTTAAATCTTTACCATTTACATTAGTCGAAATTTCAACACCTTTAAAACCGAGTTCATCAATACAACGATCAAGCTCTATAACGGCCATTTCTGGATTCTGCAAAGGTACTGTTCCTAAACCAACAAATCTATCTGGGTGCATAGCAACCACCTCAGCAATGCGATCATTTACAACCCGCGACGTATCTCGTCCAAAGTCAGCGTCATAGCCATAGTTATAATGGAAGGGAGAAGTTGATATTGCCTGTACATCAATACCTTGTGCATCCATGTCTTGTAAGCGGATTTCTGGCTCCGTTAACTTTGGCCAAATAGTTTTCTGCTGTGCTGAATTAATTTTTTCTGTGATTGGATTTGTATCAACCATTTTACGACCGGTGTCATCTGGCGCCAACTTTTTGAGCATTGCATCGGCCTCAGGCACCTGTATATGACAGTGAATATCTACAGTAAAGTGCTTGTTATTACGGGATACCGTTTGGCCGTGAGAATGATCTGCGGGAGCATGGTTGGCACATTTAAAGAACATAATATTATCCGTATTATAAATTAAAGATGTTGAAGTAAATAGTGCTAACTCTTGATAAACAAGTATTATTTTATAAAAACGTATTTATGAATTAACATTTATTAATTATAAGAAGTATGGATCAGGCCATTCGAAAAAAACTGCCGGGTGGTATGATAAAAGATAATATGTGAGTATTTTCCAAAATAGCAATCTAACTATTAGGTGGAGGCTATTATTGAAAATTAGTTAAAATAATTTTAAACATATTTAGCCAAACTGGTCTAAATAATCTTTATGGCGTGCAGCAACCTCAGTTTTTATATTAAGCCCAAATTCTTTCATCTCCGATACTTCTCCTGGTTTAAAATGCTCTGTAAGGCCCTGAATAAGACTAGGGCGAATTTTAGCTCTGCCCCACCAGTCCTGTACAAATGACCTTTTAGAAATCCATATATCTAGTAAATCTAAATAATAAAGCCGCGCAACGAGCGGCATAAGGTTAATGTCGGCTAGTGTAAACTGTTCTCCCATCAACCAGGAGCGACCATCGCTTAAGTCATTCTCCATTGTCTTAAATGCCTTTTCGTACGCAGCTATACCATGAAAAACATAAGGCGACGCAACTCCATCTTGATAAGTCGACATAAAGCGATCTCGACGCCTTGGATCTCCCACATTAGAAAATCTTACTGCACGTTGTTCATCAGTCATATTCTGCATACGCTGTCTAAACATCGCCGAAAAACTTAACTCTACAACGCCTTCAAATAACCCCTCATCAACGGCTTTACTCCACAATCTCATTTGAGACCGACCAAAAGGATCGTCCGGCATTAATCTTGGATCTGGATAAGTCTCATCAAGATATTCACATATAAGCGTTGATTCAATTATAGGCTTACCATCTGAGATTAAGGTAGGTACAACTCCCTTAGGATTTAATTTCAGGTATTCTGGAGAGTATTGTTCGCTAATAAAAAGGTTAACCTCATGTGCTTTCCAATCGAGACCTTTTTCAATCATCGTTATACGAACTTTCTGTGCACACACAGAATTACCAAACTGATATAGCTCTAACATTTAATCTTTAATCCAAATCATCGCTTTTACTATTTCTTGTCTGCTAAAGAATTGCACTTCAGCTTTATTAATTTTATCAGCCACTTGGGCTGAAAATCTTTCCCAGCGCTTATCTCCAACCAAAGCCAACTTAGTAAATTCATTCCAATGCTTAATACCAAACGCAAAATCATCCCAAGCCACTCGCCACTCCCAGCCATCCATATCTAGCATATCAACATAAAGCTTAATAGAACCAAAATCATTGATAACTGACTCTACCCTAGGAATAAAATTTCTATATTCAGAATCTGTCAGCTTACCGAACACCTTTATACAAATTAAAGACGCCACACTTTCTGGGAGAATTTGAATCACAACAATACTATCAACTGTGCAGCGCCCGGTTATCAACGTCGAGGGCAGCTTCTTTAACTACCTCGCTAAGCCCTGGGTGGCCATGGCACGTTCTTGCTATATCTTCAGCAGAACCACCAAACTCCATGGCAACAATGCACTCCTGAATTAATTCACCAGCGGAGGCTCCTACAATATGGACGCCTAAAACCTCATCAGTTCCTGTATCTGCGAGTATTTTAACAAAACCGTCGGTAGCACTAATCGCACGGGCCCTTGCATTAGCAGTAAAATTAAATTTACCCACATTATAAGCTACACCCGCTTCTTTGAGCTGTTCTTCAGTTTTCCCAACGGTTGCGACCTCAGGCCAGGTATAGACAATACCCGGGACAGCATCATAATTAATATGGCCAGATTGACCTGCTAACATTTCGGCTAATACAACGCCCTCGTCCTCTGCTTTATGCGCCAACATCATTCCGCCAATCACATCCCCAATCGCATATATCCCACTAATATTAGTTTTAAAACCATCTGTAGTTTTAATAAATCCACGATCCATTTCTACACCGATTTGTTCGAGCCCTAGCCCTTTTGTATAGGGTCGACGACCAATCGCCACAAGAACGCAGTCAGCCTTTATTTCTTCAACATCACCACCATCCCTTGGCTCTACTTTAAGAACGACACTAGACTTATTGGTTGTAGCGCCTACAACCTTACTTTTCATTTTAAATTTTAAACCCTGCTTTTTTAAGGAACGTTGTGCGATTTTTGAAACCTCTGCATCTGACCCAAACAAACAGACATCGAGAAATTCAATCACTTCAACCTCTGCGCCTAAACGTCGCCAAACCGAACCCAGCTCTAGACCTATAACCCCAGCCCCAATAACAATCATTTTCTTTGGTACTTTTTTTAATGTTAAAGCTCCTGTTGAACTTACAATCAACTTCTCATCTATTTCTACACCTGGCAGAGGCGCAACCTCAGAACCTGTAGCTATGACAATATTTTTTGTGGTTATAGTATTAGATTTACCGTTATCATCAGTCACCGCCACTAAACCGGGAGCAGAAATAGAACCGGTACCAATTAGCCGCTCAATTTTATTTTTCTTCATTAAATAATCAACGCCTTTGATAGTATCATCCACAACACTATCTTTATGTGCCATCATTGATTTTAGGTCGAGTGTAACATTACTCGCAATAACTCCGTGCGCAGCCATACCCTCTTTCGCCTCTTCATAAAGATGCGAAGAATGAAGCAATGCTTTTGAAGGTATACAGCCAACATTAAGGCAGGTGCCGCCTAGGGTTGGACGTTTTTCGATAATAGCAACCTTTAACCCTAGTTGGGCAGCACGAATGGCCGAGACATAGCCGCCAGGTCCAGCTCCAATATACGTGACGTCGTAAGTGGTATCAGCCATTATCAAATTCCTTATTTATACATTAAGATTTAACCTACATATCAAGCATGATACGTTGCGGATTTTCAATACATTCTTTAATTCGCACCAACATAGATACAGCCTCACGCCCATCAATAATTCGGTGATCGTAGCTATGAGCAAGGTACATAATTGGGCGAATTTTAATATCCTGACCAACAACCCATGGGCGTTTAACAATATTATGCATACCTAAGATTCCTGACTGCGGCGCATTAATTATAGGAGTTGAGAGCATCGATCCATAAATACCACCGTTAGTAATAGTAAAACTACCACCTGTCATTTCGTCGACGGATAACTGACCATCTCGCGCCCGTCGGCCAAAATCTTTTATATTCTTTTCAATATCTGCAAAGCTCATTTGGTCGGCATTCTTTAAAACTGGCACAACTAGTCCGGTTGGGGTACCAACAGCAACGCCTATATTATAATAATTTTTGTAAACAATTTCATCACCTTGGATTTCAGCATTAACAGCCGGGAATTCCTTAAGCGCAACAATAGCAGCTTTTACAAAATAACTCATAAAGCCAAGTCGTACGCCATGTATTTTCTCGAATTTCTCCTGAAATTCAGTTCGAGCTTCCATTACAGCCGACATGTCAACCTCATTAAACGTTGTCAGCATAGCGGCAGTGTTTTGAGCTTCTTTTAACCGGCCAGCGATTACTTTCCGAAGACGTGTCATTTTAACACGCTCTTCGCGGGGCCCCGCCGGTAAAGAGGGGATTTGGACCCTTGCAGCATCCACAGTCAGAGGTGCCGGGTCAGAAGCTATCGATCTACCGTCTACTTTTTGGAATGCCAGCACATCGCCCTTAGTTAATCGTCCATCTTTACCCGTGGCAGGAATTTTTGTCGCGTCATAACCTTGGTCTTCCATAATTTTTCTAACTGCTGGTGACATTTGAGTATTCGCACTAGGCACAATTTTCTCAGGCTCAGATACTGTTAAAACGGGTTTTACAATTCTGCCAGAACTGCCAAGCCTGCCTAGCACTGCACCAACCTCCACCTCGTCACCAACGTTAGCCAATATTTCAATAAGGTTACCAGAAATCCCAGCATTAACCTCGATTGTAACTTTATCAGTTTCAAGCTCTAAGAGTGGCTCATCTAACACCACGGCATCACCCAGAGATTTTAGCCAATTTGCAACCGTACCCTCCGTTAAACTCTCGCCAAGGACGGGAACAACAATATCGATCGCGTCTCCCTCACTTATAGCAAGATTTTCCTCTGCAGTATTCGTTGGTGAGGTTGAGCCAACACTATCACCAATCAATCCTAAAATAGCACCAACCTCGACCTCCACACCGGCGGACGCAATAATTTCTATGAGTGTGCCGGCAGCCGGTGCATTAACCTCCATCGTAACTTTATCAGTTTCAAGTTCAAGAATGGGTTCATCTATAGCAACAGCATCACCCACAGATTTTAACCAATTCGCAACCGTGCCTTCGGTCAGTGATTCTCCTAATGTCGGTACTTTAATTTCAGTAGCCATGATTTCCTCATTTTACATAATTGATTGCATAGTTTAGCAAACTATTTTTTTGGGATGTATGGTTGTATAATATCGCTTCCTTTTCCATTTAAAGCCTGATCAATTAAGAAAGACTGTTCTTTGTTATGAACTTTCAGTGCACCCGTAGCAGGGGATGCAGAAGCCCGACGACCAACATAAATAACGCCTCTATTCCGTTTAGTCTTTAGATCTAGAGTGCTTAAGATATAATTTAAGCGATCACTTACAAAATGCCACGAACCCTGGTTTGAAGCCTCCTCTTGAGCCCAAACAACATCGGCATTTGAATACCTCAATAGTTGCTCAGTTATACTTCCTCGAGGCCACGGATAGAGCTGCTCAACACGTATGATTACCACATTTTGAATATTTTGCTCACGGCGTACTTCAAGTAAATCAAAGTAAACCTTACCTGAACATAAAATAACCCTTTTGATCTTACTATCCTCTTGAAGAGTATCAATTTCAGGAATAATCCGACGAAACCTAGTGCCTGCAACCATCTCATCCAATTTCGAAATATTAAGCTTATGACGTAGCAAAGACTTTGGCGACATAACTACCAACGGTTTGCGGAAATTCCTTTTTACCTGGCGACGCAAGGCATGGAAAAAATTAGCTGGTGATGTTATATTCACAACCTGTAAATTATCTTCTGCACAAAGTTGCAAAAAGCGCTCTAACCTGGCTGAGGAATGTTCGGGGCCTTGGCCCTCCATGCCATGAGGCAGAAGCATAACAAGACCAGACATACGTAGCCACTTAGACTCACCTGAAGCAATAAATTGATCAAATATAACCTGAGCGGTGTTTGCAAAATCGCCAAATTGAGCCTCCCAGAGAGTGAGTGTCTCAGGTTCTGCTAAAGAATAACCATATTCATACCCTAACACGGCGAACTCTGAGAGTGGGCTGTCCATAACTTCAAAAGGCGCCTGT
>CAJQSN010000068.1 GCA_905614355.1 uncultured Rhodospirillales bacterium
ATTTATGATTTATCCGGGTAAGCTTACAAAAGTGGATACCTTTCGTATTGGTTGTATTGGTCAGATTGAAAAAGATGATATGAAGAATATAGTTAAGGCAGTTTCTAGTGTGCTTCTGGAGATGGGTGTAAAATTAAAATAATCCTGAAGTACTGTGGAATTCCTTAATGAACGACATATTTATTGATAATTTAGTTTTGCGCGATGAAAGCTTGAAAACGGCGGGCGACATCTTCGGGTTTTAATGTTGGTCGACCTAGGCCCTCTATAGAGCCACTATTGATTTTAGCGTGTATAAGGGTAGGCCCGTTGTTCCCAATTGCTTTAGAGAATGCTTCTGAAAAGCCCTTTAAACTGTCTGTGGTATTAGCAAAACGATAGCCACATGCTATGGCCACTTGTGCAAAGTTAATATGGGGGCTTACGGTTGCTTGTCCGCCAGTTGAGTCATGGACACCATTATCCAGTATGACATGTATTAAATTTTTTGGTGAATTTGCACCAATTGTTGCGAGGGTACCCATTTTCATTAGGGCGGCGCCGTCCCCGTCAAGTACGACTACTGATTTATCCGTATTCAAAGCTAACCCTAGACCCATACCAGAAGCCCCTCCCATGGAGCCTACTTGGTAGATATGCTGTGGGCGGTCAGCAATCGTAAAAAGTTCCCTGCCACATTTTCCTGTAGTAGCAATTATAGCAGTTTTATCCGAGGATAGCTCGATTACTTTTTCTAGCGTTTTATATCGATTAGTTTCAATAGATCCCGTTTGCAGATTTTTGTAAATGCCGGTCGGCTTTACTTTAGATATTAGTTGATCAAGATTTTCTGATTTGACGGAGCCTTTTTTCATAATTAGACTAAAAGGTAGGCTGTCCTGTTTTATTGTTAATTCTGCAGCATTCAATATTTCTATAATTTCTTCTGGTGTGCGTGGGAATGTCGTGCAACGGATACGCATCAATTCTAGGACTGACTGGGTAATTTGGCCCATAAGCTCATGTTGGGGCTCATCTTCTACGCCAGGTTGACCGCGCCAGGTCGTGATCAATAAGGTTGGAATCCGAAATGGATAATTAAGCGAAGTGATAGGGTTAACACAATTACCAAGCCCGGAGTTCTGACACATCACAACAGTCTTGCGTCCCGCCAACCATGCGCCTGCGGCTATTGCTATGGCTTCGCCTTCGCTTGCTGCCCCCACGTAATCTATTTTTTCTGATGATATAGCACGGTTAATAAACGGTGTTAGAAACGAGCATGGAACACCAGTATAGAAATCATAGCCTAGTTTTTGGGCAGGTATTAAGAATTCGTCAGCGGAAATCATGTTTTTCTCATAAGAATTTCTGGGCATCGGTTAGATCATCTGCGTTGTCGATATCGAGCCAATGTCCCGATATATATATAATATGTATTGGTTCTTGTTTTTTTAAAAGTCTCTCGAATAGATCTTTCATTGAGGCATTATGAATACTACCATCTTCTTGCATTGCTATAATTTCATCATGTATTTTTTTTGAGCCGCTCTCTGAAAATTTAGCTAACCCAATCCATTCACCTTGAATTTCTTGTGTAACAAAGTCGTGGCCTATTGCATTTAAAATAACTTCATCTTCATCATGATAGTTAATTGTAAAAGGTTCAGCACATTTCACTAAATCACGCGTTCTTGATTGTGGGTTTGGGTCACGACCCTGCCAAAGCGCATCTACCACAAGAACTATATCGCTATTAGTTTCTAATAATTGATCCAAAACATAATGACGAAATAAAATATCACCATAAGAAAAAATACAATCACCGGTGATTTGAGCCATAGCTCGAGAAAGAGAGGTAACTTCTCCTGTTGTCTCAAATTCATCGTTATCTTCATAGTTAATAGATGGAAGGTTTACAGCTGATTTTTTGTAGCCCCGTACAACAGTAATTTTTCGAATTCCAGCTTGATTAAATGTTGTGGTAAGCCGACGTAGGAGGGGCAGTCCTCTGACATCGACCATACATTTGGGACGGTTCACAGTGAGGTCTCGTAGTTCCTTCCCTCTCGACGCCGCCAATATAATGGCCTTTGTTTCATCTTGGTTAGTTGGAAGATAAATTTTCTCAGCCTCAGCTAATTCATTATTATCAGCCAGTTCAAAAATTTCGTTTACGCTAGATATACTGTCTTCAACTCCTATTAATGATTGATCTCGGTATATGCGACGAGAAGTTTCGCGCATAGCAGAAATAGCAGAGCGAATATTGTGATTGGCCCAAATTATTATCGAGGTTTTCGACTCTCTAAATTTTTGGGTTGGGGTTCGGTAATAAGTCGTGGGTACTATGATGACTGGACAGCGGTTTGCCCACTCGTCTAGAAACTTAATGATCTCTACACCGTCACGTTGTTTCGAGTGGATCAAAATACCGTCAGCACCGGCTTCAAAATAAGCATTAGCTCGTTTTAGCGCTTCTTCCATCCCCCATCCTGAAATCAAAGCCTCAACTCGTGCAATGATACTAAAGTCATCGTCCAACTGGATATCTTTCCCAGCTTTTATTTTGCCGCAAAACTCGTCAATATCTGCGAGGGGTTGGCCTTCACCAATAAAAGAATTTGTTTTTGGAAAAAGTTTATCTTCAATACAAATGCCTGCGATGCCACGTTGGCAGAGCTTTCGAACAGCGCGGCGCAGGTTATTGAAATTGCCATATCCAGTATCGCCGTCAACTAGGATAGGGATTTGGCTGGCATCTGCCATAAATTCAAGTATCTCTAAAATTTGTGTCCAAGAAGCTTCATTACTATCGCGAACGCCTAAGGCTGCTGACATAGCTAGACCAGATGCCCAAATACCCTTAAAGCCGGATTCTTCTACGATTTTTGCTGAAATCCCATCATGGGCTTCCATTAGGAATTCTGTGTTCTGTGAATATAAAAGTTTTTTTAGCTCAGCTGACGTTGTCATCTTTAGGCCCTTTAAGGTTGGTTGCAGAGCGAGATAAAATAGCTATTCTTATTATTAATTGATAATATTTGTACCTAAGCTATAACGGTCAGGTAATTTAGTTAAAATTGTTATTTTTTAAATCGACATTTTTCAAGTATTTTAATAATCATGCTTAACGCTATAAAATTATCTGACAGACAGGTCAGCCTATTTCGTGATCGCGGATTTATTGTATTACGAGAAGCGTTTAGTAGGTCTGTCTCAGAGAATATTAGAGAGTGGGCTGACGAGATTTCTCGTTTTCCAGAAGAAATTGGTAAGCACTGGGTTTATCATGAAACTAGTCTAATAGATGAAAAAAATGAGTTAATCAATCGTATTGAGAATATGACACCTTTTCACAAAGGGCTCTCAGCCCTCGCGGATAGTTTTATCCCTTCATGTGAGCAACTATTGGGCGAAGAGGCGGTGTTGTTTAAAGATAAAATTAATTTCAAAATGCCTGGTGGAGATGGTTTTAAGCCTCATCAAGATTCGCAGGCTGGTTGGGAATTTTATGCAACATATTTTATTAATGTAATGGTTTGTCTGGATGAGGCAACGCTTGATAATGGATGTCTAGAGCTGGCTAATAGGCCTGCTGGATTAGCCGACACAAAATTGGTGGGCAAAGAATGGGCTCCTTTGTCCGAAGAAGAAACAGCATCAATGGACTTTAAACCTTATCCCACTAAACCTGGCGATGTTATTTATTTTGATTCATACGCGCCACACAAATCCGCTCAGAATCTTACCGAAAAGTCCAGAAGATTGTACTTCTCAACATATAATCGTTTGTCCGAGGGGGATCACTTAGAAAGTTATTATGCAGATAAGCGTAAGAATTTCCCGCCAGATATAGAACGCGAAGTTGATAAGAATTATGTCTATCGAGTATAATTTTTAATGGCGGGTAGGACTACGTTGTGGGCGCGATTAATATCATCTGGAAAATCTATCTCTATCCATGGGATTCCAGTGATATCATCGCAGTATATATTTTGTAATTCTGACTTAAGCATATATTCTCTAAATGCGTCTTCACAAGGTTGTTTAGTTTGTCCTGAGCTAATCCTACGTTGAATTATATTGGACAGTTCCATTGCCGCCTTGGGTGACCATTTAACAAAGCCGGGCCATTCGCCAATATGATCACATGTTACATTTGGTTCTTTTTTGAACTCTACAATTCTATTCCCGTTTAAACACAGTAAAACTGGATCGTCGCCGGGTTCGTAGTTGCGATCATATAATATATGACAATCTTTTATTGATGAAGCTAGTCGTTGGATTAGATCTGAGTGATAAAGTACATCCGCGTCCATGAATAATATATCGGCTCCTGATTGCATGGTTTTTTTCGCATACGATAAGGATACAATAGAACCTTGGAGATATTTTGGATTAATTATAGTTTCTACAAAACCTGAGTTATCAATTTTGGATATTTCAGCCTCAATTTCGCCAGCTCGATAGCCGATAATAAGTGTTAGTTTTGTAATCCCGCAGGATTTCAGAGTTTCAATATGGCGGGCGAGAAGACTTTTGCCATTAAACGTTAATAGGCACTTGGGAGGATGATTTTTATCGTTCTTTGAGAGGCGCGAGCCAATGCCCGCTGCTAACATAATACTTTCCATAATAATTACTAATTAATATAAATATCCATGTTCGCCAAACCATTTTATAGCATCTTGAATTGCCTCTTTGGCTGGGCGCGATTTGTAGCCTAATTCTAATTTTGCTTTAGTTGAATTATAGTACATTATCTGTTTGGCCATTCGCACACCATCGACAGTGATAAATGGTTCTGAGGATTTAGTTATTGTTGCCCAGCCTTGAACAAGATACGCAATGGGTAAAACGATGTTATGCGGGATTCTGATGGTGGGGGCAGCTTCATCAGTACATTCTGATACGAGTTCTAGGATTGCTTTAAAAGTTAGATTTTCACCACCTAAAATATAGCGTTCTCCAATAACACCTTTTTCCAGTGCTAATAAATGTCCACGCGCGACATCATCAACATGAACTACATTTAATCCAGTTTCAATATAAGCTGGGATTTCTCCATTAGCCGCTTTTATGATTATTTGACCCGTCGGTGTTGGTTTTATATCCCGCGGCCCTATCGGAGCACTTGGGTTAACGATTATCGCCGGTAATGATTTGTCGGTGATCATGCGGCGAACTTCTTGTTCTGCTAGAAATTTCGATTTTTTATACACACCTATCATCTCTGATAAAGATGAAGGAGTATCCTCATTAGCTGGGATATTATCCCGCCTTTTTCCAAGAGTAGCGACGCTGCTGGTATAAATAATTCTTTCAACATTTGCCGTAATTGCTGCTCTCATAATATTTTTTGTGCCAATAATATTAGTATTTGTTATTTCCTCAGGGTTTAACGCCCAAAGACGATAGTCAGCGGCAACATGGATTAGAACCTGACAATCTTTGATTGCCGGCTCAATCGAGCGTGTATCGTTAAGATCCCCGAGAAAAATTTCACACTTAAGGCCATATAAATTTTTTTGATCACTATTCGGTCGTGCTAGTACACGGACGTTATCTCCCCGTTGGATTAACTGTCTCAGTATTGCGGATCCAATAAACCCTGTGGCTCCTGTTAAAAGAACTTCCATTTTACCTCTAAAATTATTTATATCTATTTATAAAGTATTTTAATTGATTTGACAGTATGACCTCTGTGGATCATTTTGATATAAATATAGGTTTCTCCATTTTATACAAAACTTAGTCGTTTAAGCGAGAATTAGGTATATTGAACTTAAAGTATAAAATCTTATTAGCACAACCGCGAGGCTTTTGCGCTGGCGTAGAGCGTGCTATTGAAATTGTTGAGCGTGCCCTCCAAATCCACGGTGCTCCGGTTTATGTTCGCCATGAAATTGTTCACAATAAACGTGTTGTTGAGACGCTAAGTAAAAAAGGTGCCATTTTTGTTAATGAAATTTCTGAAATACCAGACAAAAGTGTGACTATTTTCAGCGCTCATGGAATCTCTAAAGTTGTTGACGAACAGGCGCGCGTTCGTAATTTACCGGTAATCGATGCGACTTGTCCTTTAGTGTCCAAAGTCCATAAAGAGGGGCAAACTCATGCAGAAAATAAACGATCTGTAGTATTAATTGGTCATGCGGGACACCCTGAGGTAGAGGGTACAATGGGTCAGATTCCTGGAATAGTTCACCTTGTGACAAATATTGAAGATGTGGAAAATTTGACCCTCCTGGATGAGAGCGCAGTCGCTTATGTTACACAGACGACGCTTAGCGTCGATGATACCCGTGAAATTATCGAAGCCTTGAAGGACCGTTTTCCTAAGATTATAGGACCTGATGTGCGCGATATTTGTTATGCCACTCAAAATCGGCAACAAGCAATTCGCGAAATTGTTGATAATATTGATGTATTATTAGTTGTTGGGGCACAAAGCAGTTCCAATTCTAATCGCTTGAAAGAAATTGGAATTGAAAAAGGTGTTCCTAGCTATTTAATTGATGATGCTAAAAGTATTAATTTAAGCTGGTTCATCGGTGTTGAAACTATCGGTATTACGGCAGGGGCTTCCGCGCCAGAAGAACTGGTGACAGAAGTACTAGATTATTTTAGGTCTCTGGCTGAAATAAATTTAGAACTAGTTTCCGGGGTTGAAGAAAATGTACAATTTAAATTACCAACTGAACTGGCCAACGCTGTGCCTAAGAATAAAGAAATTAGAGCCTGAGTAATGGCTATTCCAATAGTTCAAAGTCTCCGGGTAGGACAATATATTTTAAGTAAAAAACTGAGAGGTATCGAGCGTTATCCACTTGTCTTAATGCTGGAACCTCTGTTTAGGTGTAATCTAGCTTGTCCCGGTTGTGGTAAAATTGATTATGAAGAAGATATTCTGAATCGACGGCTGAGTGTTGAAGAATGTATACAAGCCGTTGTGGAATGTGGGGCTCCAATAGTCTCAATACCAGGAGGGGAGCCGCTCCTTCATAAAGAAATGCCTGAAATTGTTAGAGAGATTACTAAGCGAAAAAAATTTGTCTATCTTTGCACCAATGCCTTGTTATTAGAGAAAAAAATTAATCAATTCTCTCCGACGCCATATTTGACATTTTCGGTTCATTTAGATGGTTTAGAAAAACACCACGATCATGCAGTTAATCAAAAAGGAGTGTTTGTCCGTGCGGTAGCAGCAATACGTAAAGCTAAATCGCTAGGATTCCGGGTAAATGTAAATTGTACGTTGTTTGATCAGATGACCGCGGATGAGGTTGCGGAGTACTTTGATTTTGTTTGTTCTGATTTGGGTGTCGAGGGTGTCACAGTGTCCCCCGGCTACGCCTATGAGCGAGCTCCGGATCAAAAACATTTTCTAAAACGTGAAAAAACAAAACAGCTGTTCCGGGATATTTTTTCTAAAGGGGTAGGGCGTAAGTGGAGATTTAGTCAATCTTCTCTATTTCTGGATTTTCTTGCTGGTAATCAGTCATATCAATGTACACCCTGGGGAAATCCTACGCGTAATATATTTGGTTGGCAGCGGCCATGTTATTTATTAAGTGAGGGTTACGCCGATACATTTAAAGAGCTTATGGAAGACACTCAATGGGAGAGGTACGGTACAGGAAATTATGAAAAATGCGCTGATTGCATGGTGCATTGTGGCTATGAGCCGACCGCTGTTATCGACACTGTCGCCCACCCATTTAAAGCTTTAAAAATTGCTCTAAAAGGGATCCGCGCTGATCAGCCGATGGTAGCTGAGATACCGCTAAGTAAGCAGCGTCCATCCGATTTTGTATTTGAGAAAGTTGTCGCTGAGAGGTTAAATACCGAATCCTAACTTAGCGACTTTTTGGAGGCAAACATGGGCCTTTCGACTATTTTGTGCAAGCCGCAATAGGCTGGGAATCTCATTTGGATTTTTTGCTAAGTCTATTAAAATATTTCCAAGTTTAATATTATTATTAAGATCAATCGACTTTAGGCTCTCCTTGGGGAGATTTTGATTGGCTGTGTCTGAAATAGAACGGACTATTAAAAACGAGCAGTTATTCTCATTAGCAGCTCGTGCTACGCCAAAAGACTCCATGTCAACGATTTTTGTATTAAACTTATTAAATAGGCGTTTTTTTTCGTCGGCGTCCCAGATGATAGTTTCTGAACCAAATAATGTACCACCAGAAACCTTGAATTTATTTGAAAAATGGCGCGATATTTTTTGATATAAATTATAATCAGTGCTGAAAATATTACATTCTGCATCTGTAACCGATTTTGGTATAACCAGATCGCCTGCAGAAAGTTGTGGATCAAGTGCACCTGCAATCCCAAAGCTGATTAATATTTCACAGCCATTTTTTACTAGTGTATTTGCTTGTGTGTAGGCGCTCCCCTGTTTATTGCCAACCCAGATGATCTCTGAATTAGCGTAACGGACTATTTTTTGAAGAATAATAGCTTCTTTTTCAAGACCTGTAATAAAACCAATTTTTTTCATCGCAATTATGTATTAAAGGCCAAAAACTTGATGATTTGGTTTGGGTTTTATAAGATTTCGGTAGCGCGCTAATGCTAAAAGGGGGAAGTAAAGTCGGTAGCCATGATAGCGAAGAAAAAATACCCGAGGGAATCCAACAGCATTAAAATATTCCTCATCCCAATCGCCATTTTTCTTGCATGACTCAATGAGGAATTTAATACCCCGCAAAACTGCGTCGCTTTGTTGTTGGCCAGCTGACATGAGCCCAAGTACGGCCCAAGCGGTTTGTGAGGGAAGAGATAAATTGAATTCTACTTGGGATGAACTATTCTCGCTTTTAGGCCAATAACTATGGCAACTCTCTCCCCAACCCCCATCCTCACGTTGCGATAAAATAATCCATTCAATGGATTTTTTTAAATAAGGCGCATTCATGTCTTCACCAGCCATGTTGAGGGCCGACAGTACCGACCAGGTACCATATACAAAATTATTGCCCCAGCGGCCAAACCAAGAGCCGTCTTTTTCTTGATTTTTTTTAATATACGCGAGCCCGCGTTCTATCGTGGTATGGGTTTGGTCATAACCAATTTGCGTTAGAAAGCTGATACAGCGAGCTGAGACGTCTGCGCTGGGGGGGTCCAAAAGTGCTCCATGATCAGCGAACGGCATATGTTCTAATAAATAATATTCATTATCGGCATCAAATGCTGCCCAGCCACCACTCTTTGATTGCATACCAATGATCCACTCAGCAGCTCTTTGTAGCGCGGATTCATATATTTTGTCCCCTGTTCTATGGAGCGCCATAGCAACAACAGCTGTATCATCTACATCAGGATAGAAGTCATTGCGGTATTGGAACGCCCATCCCCCTGGTCGTATTTTAGGCCGCCAAACAGCCCAATCGCCAATGCAATCTCTAATTTGGAGCTTCTCTAGCCACTTGCATGCTTTTGCCGTGTTATCATTTTCAAGTATTCTGGGTCCTGATGAGAGGTTAGCCTCTAGCATGGCGTGAGTTGCAAGGCTAGTATCCCAAACGGGAGAGAGGCAGGGTTGACAATATGCTTCATTTTTTTCAAAAATAAGTAACTTATCAATGGCTTTACGGGCTGTAATAACACGCTTATCATCTTTATCTAAACCCAACGCGTCAAAAGCCATTAACGTATTAGCCATAGCTGGAAATATCCCCCCAAGGCCATCCTCGTCGTTAAGCCGTTTATTAATAAATTCGAGACCTTTTTCAATTCCCTTATTTATAAAATAATTGGGGACAAGCGAATCAAATGGTCTGGCAATTCGGTCGAGAGCAATCATTAAAGTGCCAATCCAATTGCCGGTTGGATTATCAATTCGGTAATTTTCCTTAAAACGCGACTTGGTGAATAGTTCATCTATTGAAATTTTACGTGGATTTTTTGCCTGTGGCCGAATTGCGGTTAATATTAAAAGAGGCACGGTTACAGTCCTGGTCCAATATGAAACTTTATTGATGTGTAGAGGCAGCCATTTGGGTGCAAATAGTATTTCAATCCGTGTGACTGGGGTTGCACGCCACGGGACCATTTCGAATAATGCTAGTGTAATACGAGTAAATACATTGGCCTCTTTCGCGCCACCATTAGCTAGAATTTTGTCTCGGGCCTTGATCATGTGCGGTGATTCAGGACTATCACCTGCTAGTTTTAAGGCAAAATAAGCTTTTACCGACGCACTTATATTGATATCGCCTCCATGGAATAGCGGCCACCCGCCATCAGCGTTCTGGATCCGTCGAATATAGTTTGCTATTTTACCCTCAAGGTCATCATTAATTTCGCCCAAGTAATGATTAAGTAGAATATATTCTGCTGAAATAGTGACGTCAGCTTCTAGTGGGAATGCCCAGTGACCATCTTTTTTTTGACAACCATTTAAGCGAGACTGTGCTCGTTGAATGACCTCATCTAGAGATTCCATGTTTAGTTGTGAGTTTGTACTCAGATAGTTGTTAGTGCTTTCTCGCATTAAAATTAGTACCAATTCTGTTCGATTTTTTTTTGAATAACAGGTTATCTTTTACAAATCAAAACTCGTATAACTGTCCAAAGTTTAAATATTTTTGATACTTTTACGGGTACTTCGTAATTCCCCCACCCACGGCGTTTCAATAATATGAATAATTGGTAGTATATTCTCATCATTATCAAGGCGGGACGGATGAGTTTTGTGTCGCACTCTTTAATAATATTCTCAGCTTGCTTGAATTTTTCCTGATTTAAATTCTCTAAATCCTTGCAGGCCTGTATTAATCCGGGATGTTTCAAAATCTCGTTTATTACTATCTTATCATTCCCATGAGAGGTTAGAAGGTCTTTCGGTAAGTATACGCGATCGCGATCACCATCCTCGTATATATCACGTAGAATATTAGTTAGTTGAAGTGCTTCCCCGAGAAATTTAGCTAATTTTGTTCCTAATATAGGTTCAATTCCAAAAACATCATTTGAAAGTCTGCCTACCGAGCATGCAACTTGGTCACAATATACTGCAAGAGCGGCTTTATTAGGTATTCTAAGTTGATCAACTGAATCGGTTTCCATCCCGTCTATTATGGCGATAAAGTCCTGCTTGTTTAAATTATAATTTTGTATAGGCCCCGCTAGGGCGTGTGTAATTAAATCCGTTGGGCTATTATTGTATAAGTCATCTACCTTGGCACGCCATACTTCAAGTTGTGTCAATTTTTCTTTAAAGGGGTCTTTACCGTCGGCAATGTCATCCACTTCTCGACAAAAAGCATAAATAGCAAACATAGCTTCACGTTTTTTTAAAGGTAAAAATCTGATTGCCCAGTAAAAGGAAGTTCCCGATTGTTTAACAATTTCCAGTATTTTTTTCTCTAAGTTGGCAGGTTTATTTCTAAGTGGCATTGTGTTTTCCTGCTCTCGTCATGGAACGCCCTTTCCAAATGGGACCTCTGCCGAGCATATACTGCCAAGCTGAGATTGCTGTCATAGTAGAGTAAAGTAATGCTGAAATTGGCAAAAAACTAGCCTCCCAAATAGGGCGATTATAAAGTGTAAGTGTTGGGGCGTAAGCAAAAAACATTATTATCCACCCCATTAGACCTAAAACAAATAGTGATGTCTCTTCTGTTAGGGCACCAATAAGAATACTAACTACAGGGATTATGTAAATAATTAACATACCAATTATTGCAATAAATAAATTCAATACTGAGTAGTTAAGCTGAACAAATGCTGTTCTACTGACCATTTGGGATATATCAGACAAAGATTTATATTTTCTGAGGCTCTTGGTGTACTGTGTTAATCCTAGCCAAATAGGGTTTGCTTGTTTGAGTAGCATAGCCAATGCGCAGTCATCTATAATGGCTGCTTTGATATTTTTTAGCCCACCGACTCTTTCAAGATCCAGGCAATTAACGAGCATGCACCCCCCGGCTGCTGCTGCATTAGATTTTTTTGGGTTATTTACTATAGAGAATGGATATATTTTCTGGAAGAAAAAGATGAAAGCGGGCATGAGAAGAATTTCCCATATTGAGATGCAACGCAGTTTTACCATGAGAGAAACTAGAGATAAATTTTCATTCGTAGCCTTAGTGGCAAGTTCAGTAACGTTTTCAGGGTGATGGAGAATATCAGAATCCGTAAATAAATAATAATCAGCGTGGCAAAAGGTTTTTTTTGCGAATTCGATACCTTGAGCCATTGCCCATAATTTTCCAGTCCAGGCATTTGGAGTTTCTGTACCATTAATTAAGTGTATATTATTGCATCCTTGGCTGGCGGACTTAACGACCTCAAGAGTATTATCATTACTGCTATCGTTAATTATAATTATTGATATGGCCCCCTTATAGTCCTGTTGTAAAAGGGATGAAATGCTTTGACCTATAGTCTCCTCCTCGTTTCGAGCTGGAATTATAATCACAATTTCAGCTGGCGTGCTGAACGAAGTTTTGGTATTTGAAAGGTACTGGTCTGCGCGCCAAAACTGGCCGCGAAATACAATCAATATAAACCAGATGACAACTGACACTGCAGTCAGCAGTTGTAGTATAAAAATAATGCCTAGCATCTAATTAAGATTCTGAGGCTACCAGATATAAAACACCTTATGTAGGTAAGCATAGATATTTTTACAGGTGTGTTTATAGGGTCAGATTTTCTCAATTTTTTACTTAACTGGATCGCGATATTTATTATTATCTGAGATTCCATCCCTAGTCGTAGATTATTTAGTTGTGGTGGAAATTCCTTTGCCTCAGATAAGAGTATATCAATGCTATCTAGCATTTCATCCAAACAACCTCGTAACGCTGATGATATCTTATCAGCAGTAAGGTGATCCAATGTTACACTGTGATTTTTCATCATATCTGTGGGCAGATAAACTCGATTTAGTGACTCAAAATCTTCCCGGCAATCTTGCAGGTGATTAAGAATTTGCAATGCGGCACATAAGGCATCAGATGCTTTATAATTATTTGGAGTTCCGTCGCGGAAACCGCCATGTAAATCAATCATATAACGGCCGACGGGTGCAGCCGATAATCGGCAGTAATCGATTAATTCTTGCCAATTATGATATCTATTTTTTGTAACATCTTGTTTAAAGGCTGTCAGTAGATCGAGGCAATATTTTTTTGGAATATTAGTTTCTTCTAAGCTTTTTGCCATCTGTAAGGGTTTTAGAGGTAATGTATGCCCAGAATTAGTTTTAGTTATACCTATACCTATACCTATACCTATACCTATACCTTCAATAAACTGATCTAATTGTCTATTTTTTTCATATGAATCAATATTTGCTGCATCAGCGATATCGTCAGCGGCTCTAGCAAAGTTGTAAAAGGTTATTATATGTGGACGTAAAGCTCTTGGTAATAGCCAAGAGCCAACAGGAAAATTTTCGTATGAAATATTTTTTCCAGAGGAAACTTCTAATTTGGGATCTATCATAATAATGTAATGATTACAGAAGAAAGCTAGCATGTCTAATGCTAGTGATATAAATAGTAAACTATGGAGAAAATATTGAGGCGTAAAACATTCAGTGTAAAAGTTGGTGATGTCGTGATTGGTGATCAGGCACCGGTTGTAGTGCAATCAATGACTAATACGGATACTGCTGATAAGGCATCAACCGTGGCTCAAGTTGCAAGCTTGGCTAATGCTGGGTCTGAACTTGTCCGCATCACAGTAAATACAGAGGAAGCGGCGGCTCAAGTTCCGTATATACGTGCCGAGTTAGATAAAATGGGTTGTGTAGTTCCCTTGGTGGGTGATTTTCATTATAATGGTCACTTATTGCTCACTAAATACCCCGCGTGCGCGAAGGCTCTGTCTAAATATCGTATAAACCCAGGAAATGTGGGATTTAAAGATAAAAAAGATAGGCAGTTCACGACAATGATTGAACAGGCGATCAAGTACGATAAACCAGTTAGAATTGGCGTAAACTGGGGAAGTTTAGATCAAGATTTGCTTGCTAAATTTATGGATGATAACGCTAGGTGCTCTACTCCAAAGGACGTTAAATTAGTAATGCATGATGCGTTAGTAGCCTCTGCCATCGAAAGTGCTGAACTCGCTGAAAAAATTGGGCTAGGTAAGGACCGAATTATTCTATCATGCAAGGTTAGTTCGGTTCAGGATCTTGTGGCTGTATACCATAAATTAGCAGAGAAATCTGATTTAGCATTACATCTGGGGTTAACCGAAGCTGGCATGGGATCAAAGGGTATTGTTGCTTCAACCGCAGCCTTATCGCTTCTTTTACAACAAGGGATTGGCGATACAATTCGAATATCGCTTACTCCAGAACCTGGCGGTGATAGAACACAAGAGGTGGTTGTTGGCCAAGAAATTCTTCAAACAATGGGTATCCGTTCATTTACGCCGCAAATAGCTGCGTGTCCTGGTTGTGGGCGAACTACAAGTACTGTATTTCAAGAACTTGCAAAGGATATACAGTCATATGTGCGGCTTAATATGCCAAAGTGGGGTGAAAGGTATATAGGAGTTGAAGATATGCAGGTGGCTGTGATGGGCTGTATTGTTAATGGTCCAGGCGAGAGTAAACATGCGAATATAGGTATTTCTCTCCCTGGTACAGGCGAACAGCCAGCAGCACCCGTGTTTATTGACGGTGAAAAGAAAATGACCTTGAGGGGAGGCAGAATAGCCCAAGAATTTAAGGAAGTAATTGATGGTTATATATCCTCAACTTACGAGGAAAAGATGCCTTAAAGTTTAAGTCTAAGTCCAAGGTATATTCCCCCGGGGCTGGACACACACCGCCTTTTTTCCTATAAGCGCTTAACGCAAAGAGGGCTAACAGTATATGCAAGAGAGAAGTGTTTTTGTGACTGTACGTTGGTCGTTGCACGTGCCCGGGTAGCTCAGTTGGTAGAGCAGTGGACTGAAAATCCGCGTGTCGGTGGTTCAAATCCGCCCCCGGGCACCACGTTTTTCTAAAAAAATCAATAGATTACGATGAATTTGGTATTGTTGCCGTGTTCTGGCGTAATAAAAATTCTATAATTTGCGCAAATTTATTAAGGTCGATCTGGTTTTTTTGTAAAAGGTGTAATAGGGCAATGAACAAGACCTTCTGGTACCGATGTGAGTGCAGGTAGTGGGGGCATAATCAAAATCCTAAAATAAACTAATAATATCGAATTTATAAATTTTTTTACTTATGGATTTCACGGACGACGTTATTCGTATATCATTTAATTTTGAGTGGCATATTTAAAGCCGCTTTTATTATTGTTCGATCTCCTCAATAGACATATTAACTTATTTACTTATTTACTTCATTATATATTTTATAACTGTTAATTTGAGTATAGCTATATTCTTGATTATGAGATGGGCTGAAACACTATAATCTTATTAAATTTTAATTTTATGCGTAAAAAGGAAGTCTAATGTCAGACAATATGAATACGAATGTTAACTTCTCTGGGTGTGAGCTCCACTATGCTACTGATCAACCAGCCTTCACGCGTAATCCAACAACTATAAAATCTGAGACGCCACGGCCTATTTCTATAAATGGCAAAAGAATGCCAGTTATTGATATGCACGCGCATTGTCAGCTATCCAATATATGGCCCTTAGTTGAAGGTAGGGAAGAGCTTAAAGGAGAGAGCCCGTATGAAGGACAGTTAAAAGAGACTGAAAATATAGATGTTAGGCTCCAGCATATGGATCAAATGGGTACCGATTTGGAAGTATTGAGTATTGGTACAGAACAGCATTTTCATTGGGCTGAATATGAATTAGCTAGAGATATAGCTATACTTCAGAATGAAACCTTAACAGAAGTATGCGCTGCTAATAGTGATCGGTTTGTTCCATTAGGGGTGGTCTCATTACAACACCCGCAATTAGCTGCCGATCAACTTGAAAATTCAGTAAGAAATCTAGGGCATCGTGGATGTATGATAACTGGTAACATTATGGGTCAGGAGCTCTCGGATTCAAAATTTCATCCATTTTGGAAGAAAGCCGAAGAGTTGGATGTAGTTGTGTTTATTCACCCCCGCTCGCCCAAGTCAGGACAACCACGGTTACAAGGTCGAGGATTTCTTACAAATATGATCGGAAATCCTCTAGAAACAACCACGGCATTGGCTCATCTCATATACGAAGGTACGCTCGACCGTTTTCCTGGACTTAAAATAGCAGCAGCCCATGGCGGGGGGTATTTACCTTCTTATATCGGGAGGTTTGACCATGGCCATGATAGTAAAGATAGGGGTGGTCGCGGGCTGGAGACGAAAAAACCGAGCGAATATATTAAAAATTTATATTTTGACACATTGGTCTATGGTACTCAAAACTTGGAGCACTTAATTAAGGAGGTCGGGGTTTCGCAACTTATGATTGGCACAGACCATGATTTTGGAATGACTAATAGAAATGCTGTTGCTCATCTTTTGAGTGTTGAAGGTTTAACTGAAGGTGATATTAAAAGTATTATGCATGGAACGGCTCAGAGGTTGTTCAAAATAGATATGTAAAATTTTAGAAGTTTTAGAGAGATTTGCCATGGATACTCGAGGCTATACAGAATTAAGTGGACCAGATGTTTGGGTTGGGCCAGATATTCAAAATAATGATAATTGGATACATTATATAAGTGATGCTGCTATTCTGGATTTAGATAGAGCGCTGCAGCACGTTAAGAAAAATAAACTAGCCATACCCTATAGGAGAGAAGACTTCCCACTTTCGGTGATGGCGACCGAATTGCGTGACATTATAAGTAATGTGCGGAATGGAGTTGGATTCTCAATTATTAGAGGAATACCCAGAGACCGCTATACAAATGAAGAATGCGAGTTGATGTATTGGGGGATTGGGATGCATATTGGCAAACCTATCTCGCAGAATGATCGAGGGCATTTACTAGGCCATGTTATTGATGAGGGGCGTGATAAAGAGGATCCAACTGCCCGTAATTATCAGACTGCTCGAAGGATGGATTTTCATTGTGACCTTTTGCCCGTTGATATTCTAGGACTATTTTGCCTCCATCAGGCTAAGTCTGGTGGTACAAGCCATCTAATAAGTTCATTAACTATTCACAATGTCCTATTAAACGAGCACCCAAAACTGCTAGACGTTCTTTACCAGCCATTTTATATGGATTGGCGCGGAGAAGAACCCACCGGTGAAAAACCATGGTTTTCAATCCCTTTGTTTAGCAAAAAAAATGGATATATTTCCTCACGTTTTACTAGCCGGAATTATTGTGAATCATGCTCGAGATTTGGCAAGGAGTACCAGTTGACTACTATTCAAAGCGAAGCACTAGACGCGGTGCAAGAAATTGCCAATAGACCAGAGCTCAGGGTCTCAATGAGAATGGAAGATGGTGATATTCAATTCGTAAATAATCATGTCACCCTTCACGCGAGAGATGCCTACGAGGAATACGATGAGAGTGACCTCCAGCGCCATCTCCTACGTATGTGGATTGGCCTACCCGACGATCAAAGACGACCACTATCTCATGCAATCGATGGCAGGTATGCAATAGTAAAGAGTGGTGGAATACCTATTAGAAATTAGCTCCGTAAAAAGTTAACTGGAGCTATTTTTCATTAAAGCCAAAATTTATTTATTAAATTTTTCTAATATTCTTCTAGTCCTACGGATAAATACTTGCTAGGATTTAGGCTGATGCTGATAGAAAAAATTTAAAATTCTAATATTAACAATATCAGTATAGGAGGTATTAATGAAAATATTAAGTACAGTTATTGTTGGCGCCGGTGTGTTATTAGCTGGAACGATCCAAGCAAAAGATGTTTATAGATTTGGCGGAGGACCGTCAGGAGGCGGTTGGCACCCAGCTGTTAGTGCTGGCACCCAGCTGATAAATAAAGAATTAAAAGGAAAGAATTTTAAATTCCAATATCAGCCAACTAACGGTTCTGTCGATAATGTTCGAAGGGTCGGTTTGGGTGGAGTAAGTACAGCCTGGGGACACGTTGTTCAGTCTTATCAATCATGGAACGGGGTTGGATTATTTAAGAAAGATGGGAAAAATAGAGATTTCCGAGTCGTCGCAAACGTTAAAAATCAAACACAGATTATTGCAGTTTTAGATCGAAGTCCTATTCGTACTTTTTCAGATATGAAGGGAAAAGTAGTAAATCTTTTAAGTAAGGGGTCTGGAAGTAACGTTAATTGCGAGAATATTTTTAAGGGTTTAGGTCTCTATGATAAAATAAAGCCAAAATTTCTTGGTTTTGCCGCATCTGCGCGCGCTTTAGGAGATCGTCAGGTTGATGTTTTTTGTTCGGCCGGAGCACCTTTTATAATTCCAGCTCTAACGGAGTTATCTATCAGAAAGCCTGTTCGTTATATAAGCATGAGCCCAGCCGAACAAAAGCAGCTAACATCAAAATTTAAATTTTATGCACCTAAAACAATACCAGTGCAAAAAGATGTTAGAGGAATGAAGGAGCCAGCTCTCTCGTTTTCTTATCCCGTGTTTTGGTATGCGCATAAGTCCATGTCAGATGAAGCGATCTACGAGATGTTAAAAATAACAGCTAAACCAGCAAACTTGAAAAAATTAGCGAGTACAGCTGGTTATTGGAGAACGCTTAATGGTGATTTTTCTTCACTAGTAGCTTATAAAATGTTGGTTCATCCAGCAGCAGCTAGATACTGGAAAGAGAGAGGCGTTAACGTTCCACAGGAAATTGTTAAAGGTTACTAATCTGTGCTTTAAAAAACATCGTTTTTATGCGGGGAAGTGGATCTTCTCCGCATAAACTGCGAGCTGGTGTTTAATCCGTCTCATAAAATTTAATATAGGGGATTTTGATATGGCTGGGGGCACTCTCAAGGTATTGATGAAGATTGGCCTTATTAGTGAGGCAATGGCTGCGCCAAGGACCTTAATTGGACCAACAAAACTCCTTTTATCAATAATTTCCGTGATGTTCTCCTACTTTTTTATACATATTGCATTTTTTGGGTCTCCCGTAGCTGAGATTTTCAAAGGTACCTTCATGGTTGGAGCCATGGTGCTATCCATATTGTTATATATGGGAAGGACAACCAAAGTGAAAGACGGGTTTGTGTGGCTCGACGAAATTTTCTCTTTTATTGACACTATAGCGATAACCTCCTTGATGGGAATTTGGGCGTATTGGACCCTCTTCA
>CAJQSN010000069.1 GCA_905614355.1 uncultured Rhodospirillales bacterium
CACATCCAATCATATAGCGCCCCCTGAATTCCTTAGGCCCATCCGGAGTGTTTACTGTAGCAGTGACACCATCTAAATCCTGACTAACGCTTTCAACGGTATGGTTATTCAGAATTTCATGTTGGTCATACTCTTCAAGTACTTCAGCGATAATTCTACTAATTTTATGTTGTTCCAGCATAACCCTATATGGAAAAGGTGTGTCATTTTTTAATACACCAAGATTAAAATCAGCAATTAGCCCTTGCTTGCGGTCGCGGAAATGATAATTCTGCGTAACAAAACCCCGTTTCATAAAAATTTTTGTCAAACCAATAGTATCAAACATTTCCAGGGTGGGCGGGTGAATTGTGGCGGCCCTAGGATCTTCAGAAATTTCTTCACCCGCTTCAAACAATGTAAACGGTATACCATATTTAGCCAAATTAAGAGCTGTCGTGTATCCAATTGGTCCACCACCTGCTATCAAAACGCGATTATTATCAGTCATCATCCATTGCCTTTTTTTATTTCTTGGTCAATATAGTATACAAAATTAGCGAGGAATAAATCCCTAATGTCATAATTCCGTCAATCGTATTAATAAAAACCAATAATTGTATACAATATTAAGCTTATGGCCCCTAAAAATAAACAAAATCAGATAAATGGTAATATCCTAGGAATCTTCTGGATGGTTCTAGCTGGCGCAGCTTTTGGTGCCAGCAACGTTGCTGTCCGCATGGCTGCGCTAGATATGCACCCTTTTGTTATCGTTTTCTTTCGAAGCATTATTGGTGTTTTATTATTGTTACATGTCTTCTTGGCCAAAGACTTTAACTGGCACCCAGGCCCCCGCCTTAAATTACATGTTTTTCGCGGGATTATGCAAACAACCGCCCTCCTATGCCTTTATACTGCTATCACTGTCACACCAATAGCCACAGTTATAGCCCTCGCTTTTATTACGCCTTTATTTACAGCAGGTGGCGCAATAGCATTTATGGGTGAACCATCAAAATTAAATCGGTGGGGAGCAGTTTTATTAGGTCTAGTCGGTGCACTAATAATCATAAGACCAGGTTTTATAACGGTCAGCTTTGGCGTTATGTTGGTTATTTCTTATGCTATACAACAAGCAGCATCAAATTTGACCGCCAAAAAACTTATCCAGCACGAACCAGTTTCAATTGTTGTTGCTTGGATGACTTTGCTTTCAACCCCCCTGACCCTAATACCCGCATTGTTTGTTTGGTCCTGGCCAGATGTCTGGGGTTGGTATTTGGTATCGATAAATGCAGTTTGTTCAACCATTGCGCACCTCGCGACAACACAGGCCTATAAAATGTCTGATATAACGCTAGCAGACCCATTGATTTTTTTCCGCCTTATAGCCGGAGCCATCTTTGGTTATATTTTCTTCAGCGAGGTGCCGGATATTTGGGTCTGGGCAGGAAGTACGGTAATTATTCTTGCAGCAACATTACTTAGCCGTGATAATAAGCTTGGTACTAATTAATTTTATAAAGTAATGAATAAAACCAATGTACATTTAAATATTGGCTTTAACTTAACTAAAAAGATATCAACGATCATCGCCAAATCTCCTTCTGCTGTCGTAGCACCGAGCTGAATCACTTTTTCCCCTATCGAGATCTCGCATGCACTTTCCGAGAAAATTACCGCGGACTGCTCGGACCGATAATCTGTTATCTGAAGATTTATCAACCACCTACGACATAACTCCATTTACATTTACACCTAATTACCTTTAGCCTATAAACTTGGGATAAAATGAGCAAATGCTCTGAAACTGATAAAACCATTTAATCTAACAAAATAATTCTATATAAATTAAAATAAACGTACACGAGGATATAAATTATGGATCAAGCTGTTAAACTCACAAAACCGCAGGAACCGTGGATTGGATCGAGAGGTCGGATCGGTGTAGTTATACCATCGACAAATACTGCCGTTGAATATGACTGCCAACGTTTCATGCCAGAGGGCGTTACATGGCACTTTGCTCGTTTCTGGGTTAATCAACCCGATTTGACCAGCGATAATATGTTTTTGGCATTTATTGATGCTATTCGCCCAACAATTCCGTTAGCAATGAGGGATATTCTCACTGCAGAAATGGATTATATAATGATGGGAATGTCGGCTGAAACCTTTTGGGGTGGACTTGAAGGAAATGCTGAATTTGAGGATCGTCTCCGCGATATAATGGGCCCAGATATGGGACTAACCTCAGGGGCTAAAGCTGTGCAAGATGCTCTAAATGCATTTAAGGTTAAAAATGTTGCAGTAATTACACCTTACCAACCTGTTGGCGATGAACAGGTCTATCGATTCTTTACCGAATCAGGCTTTAACGTTATTAAAGTCGTTGGCTTAAAATGCGATACTGCAACTTCAATTTCGCATACACCTCGCCATGATGTGGTCGACGTAGTTCTAAATGAACTTGATAGCGATAAAGTTGATGCAATTGTGCAAGTAGGAACAAACCTTAGTACTGTCGATCAATTCCCGACGCTTGAGAAACAACTACAAAAACCAGTTATTCCAATTAATGTCGCTTCAATCTGGCATTCATTCCGAACCATGGGTATTGAAGATAAATTTATTGGCAAAGGTATGTTATTTGAGCAATTTTAGGATTTTGATTTAGGTCGGGGCCGAGTTGAAATAAGGTGGCCATACATAACTGACCTTGCCCACTCTGGATCATGGCTCTTAAGCGCATCAATAATATTACGGTGCTGTTCATTCGAACGTTGCTGATTGGCCTGACTACGCCATGAATGTTCTTTCAAAACGACTAAAGGCATATCTATCAATGGCGCGAGCAATGAAGTTAAGAGAATGCTCCCAGAAGCCTCTATTATTTTTTTGTGAAAACTACTATTGATCCGGGCGAATTCATAGAGACCTGAGGTATCGTCAACCTTTCCAAGGACCTCCATCTCATCTGCGATTTTTTCGAGTTGTATAATATCTTCATCGCTAATATCACGTGCGGCCAGTTCCGCTCCATAACCTTCAAGATAAGCACGTAATTCAAATATTTCATCGATGTCACGGTTGGAATAGGTTTTGACCCGCGCACCCTGGTTACGTTGCATCTCAATCAATCCGTCAGCTTTCAGTCGCAACAGAGCATCATGGACGGGTGTGCGACTAACACCTACTATTCCAGCTAATTCAGACTCTGTTAGATGCATTCCGGGTGCATAATCGCCACTGATAATCGAATCTCTAATCGCTGTATAAGCACGTTGAGCCGCTTTAGACATCCCCCCCCCTTTTTTATTAATAATCCCATAAGATCATAAAAATTCGATGTGTGACAACAACATTATCTAATTTTATAAAGTATAACTTTGGATACAATACCTCTTAATATCAATGGAAATTTTGGAATATTATAAATAAAACCTACCTATTATAAATACTACGTTAAATTAAACCGCTGTTTCTAAACAATTTATGGCTTAAACATAAAATATCTAAATAATTGCGTTTGAATTACATAATTATGCTTTGTATACAATTACGTTCACTATTTAAATTTTGAGAAAAATATAATGAATAAAAAGCATGTCGTTATCACAGGAGCCGGGCCGGTCGGTTGCGTTTCAGCACTTATTCTCGCGAAAGCAGGCATCCATGTTACGCTTCTAGAAGCAGAGAGTGATCTCCCTCTAGATATGCGTGCCTCAACGTTTCACCCTCCCACTCTAGATATGTTGGATGAACTCGGCGTTGTGCAGGAAATTATTAAACAGGGATTGATAACACCTCAGTTTCAATATCGAGACCGTCAAGAAGGGTTAATCGCCGAATTCGATATGACCGCAATATCTGAATTCACAAAACACCCCTATAGAGTTCAAGCTGAACAGTATAAACTTACTAGAATTATTTCAAAAATTTTAAAAGATTATCCTCATGTTGAACAAAAATATAGTGCGAAAGCAACCAACCTTACGCAGGATGATGGTTCAGTAACGGTCCATTATGACACTCCAGATGGGCCCCAATCTATTTCAGCAGATTATTTAATGTCATGTGATGGCTCGAGAAGTTTCGCTCGTAAAACTCTAAATATTGGTTTCCCCGGTTATACTTATCCTGAACTTTTTATGGTTGTAAGCACGACGGATGATATCACCGAAGTTGTACCGGACATGTGTCCCGTTGCTTATATTACCGATCCTGAGGAATGGTGTGCTGTAATCCGTGCTCCAGAAATGTGGCGATTTTTAATTCCAACCGATCCAAATATGACTGAAGAAGAACTCCTTGATATTGAGTTCCTAGAATCTCGAATTCAAGGCTTCGCGCCAAAGAAACAGAAGTATACGATCTCTCATTCTACTCTATACCCGGTCAACCAACGCGTCGCAGAAACTTATCGGAAGGGCCGCGTATTACTAGCCGGCGATGCTGCACACGTCAATAATCCACTAGGTGGCATGGGTATGAACGGTGGCGTCCATGATGGTGTCAACGTATCAGAAAAGCTTGTACAAATTTTAAATGAAGGCGCAAGCGATAACCTCCTTGATCTTTACGATCGCCAGCGCCGTTCTATTGCCGTTGAATATGTTCAAGCACATTCGATCCGCAATAAAAAAATTATGGAAGAAAAAGATCCTTCTATTCGCAAACAACGTCAGGACGAAATTAAAGCTGTTCTCGACGATCAAGAAAAATCTCTCGAACTCATGATGCAAGTATCAATGATAAATTCTATTAATAAGTCAAATGCTATCGTTTAATTTATCAGGCCCATAAATGACTAAACTGGGTCGCCACAGCGTCCTCAAACGCTATGGGTGCATCAATCAACCCCATAGCCTGAGAGAATTTGCTCATCCCAGCAACAAATTCTGGCGTAATAGCCGCATTATAAAAAGGTAGGTCTCTCTGAATAATACCTGAAATCAACTCAGCCTCTTCGGCAGGAAAGCGTTTGCGGCCGACTTCGGTTGCAAGACTGACATCTTCTTTCAAAGCTTTTTGGGTCTTTACCAATGCACGAACGGCCGCAGCGCAAACGTCAGGCTCATCTTTAATAAGGCGCTCTGATGTAATTAAAGCAGGCATAGTATAATTAAACGCTGCTGCTGGACCATCACCCCTGCGAGCATCAATAACTAGAGTTCCAGCTCCCGATTTAATGGCCACCTCAGCACCCATTCCATTTGCCCAAAATCCATCTATTTTACCATCTTGCAAAGCTTTCGCCGCCGTGACCCCAAAATTAACATTTTTTCCAGTAAAGGCACCGGGCACAGGTGCTATGTTAACGTTATCTTTCTCAAGATCGATACCATATTCTGTCAAAAGGTGTTTTAACCCAAGATCGACTAAAGGAGCCGCCCCAATATTCAAACCTTTAACGGCTTCAATGTCCCCTTGTTTAGCGCCCAGGTCGCTCCTCAATATCAAGAACCAGTACATACCTTGTGCTAACGCACCAAGTAGTTTTCCACCCTTCCAACCCGGAAATGCATGGGGCGTTGAATGAGCTGAGCCACCTACAAAATCAATTTCACCATCGCGCATTTTCTCTAATGTATGATCAACCGGGAAAATAAGTTCCAACTCCATATCAAGACCCTCTTCTTTAAAGAAGCCTAGGTCAACAGCAGCAATAGCTGGAAAATATGAGTTTGAAACGAGGTCTGGAATTGCAATTTTCATTTAATTTATCCTTGTTAATTTAATACCAGCATAAAGATCAGTAGGTCATTATGAAAGCAAATATTATGTAATCTTTAAGCCGATTTCTTTATGAATTCAGCCGCTCTCTCAGCAATCATCAAAACTGGCGCATGAATATTGCCGCTAATAATATCAGGCATAATTGACGCATCAACGACTCTTAAGTTATCGACCCCTCTAACTTTAAGAACGTTATCTACAACAGAATTATCATCATTTCCCATTCTACAGGTTCCACAAGGATGATGGACTGATATACCAGTCGCCCTGATATGGGCATCAATTTCATCGTCAGTTTTTACGCTAATGCCAGGCAAAACCTCTTTAGATCTAAACTCATCTAAAGCAGATTGACTTGAAAGCTCGCGGCAGATCTTAAACCCTTCCCTGAGTATACGCCTATCGTTCTCAGTAGCCAAAAAATTCTGTCTCAGATGCATCAACGTACTTGGATTATCCGAAACTAATTCTAAAGAGCCCCGACTTTCTGGGTGGAGTAACACTGCTCTACACCCAAAACCATCTTTCCAAGCCGGCTTAATTAATGGAAACCACGGGTATGCGTCAGCTGGAGCGCCATTAAATAATAACTGCGTATCAGGCACATCCGAAGTTGGGTCAACCTTAGTAAAACCATTCAGGCCACCCGGAAAATCGGCAGCAACGCCAGTACCATAAAAATAGGCGCGAAATAAATCAATGGTGAGTTTATCAAAACGCGTTTTAGATAAAAAAGGGCCAGGTTTCTTTCTAATATAACCCACGCTAGCTGAAATATGATCTTGAAGGTTTTGACCAACTTCAGAGACATTTTGAACAACCCTTATGCCTTGTTTCTTTAGTTGATCAGCGGGGCCCACACCAGATAGCATCAAAAGGTGCGGCGAGTTTATTGCCCCAGTCGAGACAATAACCTCACGCTCTGCCTTAATCACAGCTAACTGGCCGTTCGAACCAGCAAGCTCTATACCAATGGTTTTATTCCCATCAAAGACTAGTCGCGTTACAAATTGTTTTAGCCTGACTGTAAGATTTGGCCGCTTAAGAATCGGTTTAAGAAATGCATCTGCTGCACTGAAGCGTCGACCCTTAAATATATTTTGTTGAGAGCGAGCCAAACCTAACTGATCTTTAGCATTATAATCTTCTGCTCGACCCATTCCCATTTGATCAGCAGCAGCCAAATAAGCATCGTATAAAGGGTCCTGATATGTGCTAGGACGAACTTTAAATGGACCAGAGAGACCACGAATATCGTCATCATCGGGTTGACCACCCCAACTTTCCAGTTTTTTAAAGTATGGAAGCACATCGTCATAGCCCCACTGATCAAGACCCATTTTCTTCCATCGTTCATAGTCATAACGATTGCCACGAACGACCGTCATTGCATTAATTGAGGAGCATCCGCCTAACACTTTACCCCGAACACACTCAATCTCTCGATTGTCCATGTTTGGTTCTGGCTGAGTTTCATATCCCCAGTCATGGTACCTGTTTTTTACAAATTGCATCCACAATAGAGGAATTTTTATCATTGGGTTGCGGTCAGACGGTCCCGCCTCGATTAGTAGCACACGATTATCGGAATTCTCGGTTAAACGGTTAGCTAAAACACATCCAGCTGAACCAGCACCAACGATGATATAGTCATAATTTTTTTCTTTAGAACTCATTTCTTACTCATTTGATTATTTATCACTAACCTCAATAACCACTGCCATGCCAGTGTCTCCAGCAGCACACCCAGTAAATAAACCTTTGCCCCCGCCCCTAATTACCAGTTCTTCTATTAACTCAATAACACCACGGACACCCATGGGGCCCTGGGGATGACCCCAAATCAGGGTGCAACCATAATTATTCATTTTTTTACTGTCATAACCAGTTTGATTAAGAAAATAGACATCATTCACGGCAAATGGATTATGGGTTTTAACTGCATCAATATCATCTAATGAGCAATCTGCAGAAGTTAAAGCGCGTTGTGCAGCGGGAACCGGAGCCTCAGGCATATAACCATTTTCTGCTCTAGCCATGCCAAAGCCTTTAATTTTGATTGTTATTTTTTTATCACTACTCAATTCGTCCGCTTTATCGGGTGTGGTAACTATCATGCACGCGCTACCATCGGTTGGATATGTCTGGCCACCATAGGTGACTGTTCCACCTTCAAGTACAGGTCTTAAGGTTGCAAGTTTTTCTGGATTGGCCTTAAACACGCCTTCGTCGCCTTGCATCGTTGCAATAGTTTTCTTGAAATTAGTAGATGGCACGTCAAAAGGTAAGGACATAAACCGTTTTAAAAAAGCGGAATCACTAGCCAAAGCCATTTGATATTGTTCCTGACGCTGGGTAACAATATCGTGCTGTTGCTCGGTAGTAATCTGATGCCTCGCAGCAACGTTTTCAGCAGTCTGAAGCATAGAATGACCACCAAGCGGGTCGTGTTGCATATTATCAAGAGTTAGGTTCTCATGGTTACCCGTTCCACCTATTCCCGAAGGTGCCGGATAATAGAGCTGTGGACCATTTGATACACGGTCTACTGTCGCAACCAGCGCAACAGTAGCCATATCACATTCAATATTTTGGACCGCATCCTGAATACATCTAATACTGGTGGCGCAAACCTGTGAAATCGTTGGGCCCGCTACATTAGGAGCACCAATCATACCTGTGAACCAGGGCAACCCATGGAAAGATTTATGCTGAGGGACAGTCATTCCCAACACGCCATAGTCAAAAACCTCTGGACTGATATTACGCTTTAAAAGCTCCGCTTTCGCAACATGCGCACCAAATTCTACACTATGTAAATGGGATAACGTCCCTTGCCATTTTGAGAAGGGTGTCGACCAATAAGCGCCATAAGGAATTTGTGCATTAAGTGACATGAGGTTTTCCTGTGTAAATATTTTAGCTTAAGTTACAGGTTGCAACTATTGTAAACAAATATTTTTTTAAACGAAATATGAGTAAAGAATAAATTCATATATTTTTTTTTTACCTTCTGACAACACATCAAATGTCTCTTTCCTGTCCTTTGCTTTATTTATGGCTTTAATGTGCCTATCAAATTTTAATTTAATTGTGGATTAAACAGGACGATAAAGAAACTACTATTTGTTTATATAGGCTTATCTTTAACTTGATATGGAGAAGCTATAGCAACCTCTGAACCCCTTCTCGAAGGATTTGCCGTTAGAATTGGCAAACCAAATTATCTAATTTATTTCTATGTACTTTATGTTTTCACTTTAGGGACCGCCTTTTGGACAATTATAAAAATCTTTCATTTGATATTGGTTTATTTATTAGGTTCCCTGCTCCAAAGCATTAAATCAGAAACTATTAGAAACTAAGCTATTTCACTAAATAAGAAGCTAAAATAGCTTTTGTAAAAAAATATAGAATACAGTCTTGCTAAAATAGTACTCTTAACAAATTAAGCTGTGGAAAAATTTTCATACACAGTTCTGGCCCAGCCTCGCTCACCACGATCAAAACCAGATCTCACGTTATTATCTAACAACCAGTTCCTTACAGGTATTCCAAACCCTGTTTTAGGTCGTTTAATTACATTGGTGGGCAAGGGCATTTTAGGACTAAGAGCCATATCATATTTTGAATATCCCCTATTGGCAATTTTTCCAAACAAAGTTGCATCAACTAACGGTGTTCGAATTTCTAATGAATGGGCCATGCCAGCCCAATCGGCATCCCTCAAAAGCTGATTACGCATATACCAGATACTCTCTAACAAGGCTATTTTGTTATGCGGCTGATTTACTCCATCAAAAGTCATGTTTAAATTTTGGCGCAAATTCAGATCTCGCCAACCTTTTTGCACAAATTCTGGTTCAAGAAAATTAGTCAATTCCCAAGGTAGAAAAAGACCCCTACGTAATAAATAGGCTGAACCATAATCCCCCGAGTACTCAAAGAATGAAGCATATTTGGGCGAGGTTAGGTGCTTTAGAATAGGCCCACTAAGAACACGAAAGGCAGTTCCCAGCTCACCAATACCAGGGATCCAGCCAATATTTCTGACGAGTGATGGGATTTGCCGAAAAGAATCATATCCACCAAAAAGTTCATCCCCACCAACACCAGATAGAGCAACTTTTAGTCCCATATCTGCTGCCTCTTTTGCCACAAAATAGGTGTTAACACCATCTATTGTAGGCTGATCCATGGCTCTTAATAATTTATCTTTTTCTTGAATAAAATCGGCACCTTTTACAGTTCGCGTTTGATGGCGGGTGTTATAAAGTTTGGCAATGTCGGCTGCCATGGGGGCTTCATCAAGACGACTATTCGCAAACTCATCAAATCGCAACGTCATCGTTTCCATTTGCTCAACGGCAATCTCTGCGGCTAACGCCATAATACTTGCGGAATCCAAACCTGCAGATAAAAATACACCAACAGGTACATCAGATATTAAGTGAAGTTCGGTCGTCTCAATCAAAGCTTCACGAAATTCTTCCTTAGAAAAATTGGGGGAAGTGCTCTCGAGAATCGTCATTTGAGATCGAAAATTAAAATAAGTATTCTGGCTCCTCTGACCACCCCGGCCGATCCACAAACTGGTTCCTGCAGGTAAACTCTGAATTTTCTCGTACATCGTATGGGGCTCAGGAACATAACCTAGTGTAAAAAACCCTACGTGACCCGCAGGGTCAGGGATTGTAGAAACCGCCCCACCTGCTAACAACGCCTTAACCTGAGAGGCAATACGTAGCGTGCCACCCTCGTCATTATAATACAAAGGCTTAATACCATAGGGATCCCTTGCCAGTAGCATACCTTTCTTTGCTTCATCCCAAATTACAAAGGCAAACATTCCGCGTAGATGTTCAACCATATCAATCCCGTAATAATCATAAAGACGAAGAAGAACCTCGGTATCAGAGTTTGTGGTAAAAACACTCCCCTTTGTGATCATATCTGCGCGTAATTGCTTAAAATTATAAATTTCTCCATTAAACACTATTTGTAATCGCGTATTACCGGCGCCATCCCGCAATTCCATTGGTTGTGCACCTGTAATACCAACATCAATAATTGCCAACCTGCGATGTGCAAGCCCAACGCGTTGGTCAGTTGACACCCAGGAGCCTGCTCCATCTGGTCCGCGCGCAATCATAGCTTCGCGTATCCGGAGTAATTCTGCCTCGTCAACCAACGCGGCACTATTTCCATAACTAAATATTGCTGTTAATCCGCACATAATGGAACCTTACAGGACTGGGAAGTTGCAAACCATAAAGATATTTATTAATTATACATCTAATTCTTAACATTATAATTAGAATGATCTAAAATTTTAGCTATAAACAATCTGAGTAAACTAGGAAACCCTCAAAGGATTGATTGTGAGTACACCTTATCAAATTAGATTGGGCGGCTATGGTCCACCCAGCACATCGTTTAGCCAATCTTTAAAAATGATTGGCGAAAAACTAAAGGGTCAATTTGGTAACGATGTTGATATTAAGTATATATATAATATTATGGACCTTGGCTTCAAAGGCGAAGACATACTCTGGTTAACAGAACACGGTTTTCTTACGGTTTCATATCAATCATCCAGCTATTTAACCGACCGGGTACCAGAACTTGGCTTTGTTGACTTACCCTTCTTATTTAAAAATAATGAGCAGGCACGACAGGCAATGGATGGTGATCTAGGTAAATATTTATCAAAAAAAACTGAAGAGAGAATTAATTATAAAATTTTAGGATATTTTGAGAATGGGTTTCGCCAAATCTCAAATAAAATCCGTCCGATCTACACACCAGATGATTTTAATGGAATGAGTATTCGAGTTTTACCAAGCGATGTACAAGCACGCACATTTGAATTATTAGGAGCCAGCCCAAAGCGTCTTGACTTGACCGAGGCCATCGCTGGTGTTGTTGACGGAAGTTTGGATGCACAAGAAAATCCATTCGCCAATACTGTAACTTACGGCGTACATAAACATCATAAATATCACACCCTTTCTAATCACTTTTATATTTCACGTAGTATTATGTGCAATAGAACAGCCTACTACAAATGGCCTGAAGAACTAAAAATCTCTATGAATAAAGCAGTGCAAGAAACTGTTTTGTGGCAGCGCGAACAAGCGGAGCAGGAAGTCATAGAAGCCCGTAAAGCGATAGAAGACGAAGGCCACGAGATTATCGAATTGACACCAAATCAGCAGAACTTATTTTCGCTAGCAGTTAAGCCCCAACTCGATGATGCCAAAAAAAAATTTGGCGATAAGATGTTCGATCTATTGAGGCACTCTAACTAGTAATCATAATTGCCCTGAAATCATTAACGTTCGTATAAGTGGGACCGCTTATTATTAAATCATCCAACGCGTAAAAAAAATTATAGGCATCATTTCGACTAAGAGTATCGACTGGATCTAGTCCTAATTTTTCAGCTCGGCTCAAAGTATCTGGAGTGATCATAGCGCCGGCATTATCACCGCAGCCATCAGTGCCATCAGTGTCACATGCTATAGAAAAAACCCTTTTCACCCCTTTAAGCTCCATTGCTAAAGCAACCAAAAATTCCGTATTTGGACCACCTTTACCTGACCCTTTGACTTTAACCGTTAACTCACCGCTCGATAACAATATGCATGGTGCTTTTTTCATATGACCAGCGACAACCTGTGCCATTTTTGGTCCAAGATCCCGGGCCTCACCCTCAAAATAATTACCAAGCATGATAGGTTCGACCCCCGCCTCTTCGGCAACCTTAACCGCAGCTTTTAGAGAAATATCGCTATTAGCAATAACCTCAATCGTGTTATTATGAAAGTTCCTATTACCTGGTTTTGGCGTTTCATCTCTACCAGCCTGCAATATTAGCATTGCAGATGTGGGTAGTTCTAAACCATATTTTTTAATAACTATTAATGCATCGGCATAAGTCGACGGATCGGGGACCGTCGGACCGGAGGCAATCGCAGAGAGGTCATCACCCACAACATCAGAAATAACCAAGGTGACAAGGTCTGCCGGCATACAAGCCTGAGCTAATCTTCCCCCCTTAACTTGAGATAGGTGTTTACGTATAATGTTAATTTCATTAATAGATGCTCCTGAACGGATTAGTATTTCATTTATGTGCTGCTTATCTTCAAGAGAGAGGCCCTCAGCTGGGAAAGTCAGTAGAGATGACCCTCCCCCGGATAACAAACATAAAACTAAGTCATTTTTACTCAAGCCAGTTAAAACTTTTAGCATTTTTAATGTAGCATTATACCCATAAATATCTGGTATTGGATGTCCAGCCTCTATAATTTCTATTTTCTCACATTCAACTGCATAACCAAACCGAGTGATAACCAGCCCACCTATTTCTAATGCATAGTGATCCTCTGCAACAGCAGCCATGGCTGCCGAAGCCTTACCAGCACCAATGACTACAATCTTACCCTTTGGTCTGGCCGGAAAAAAATATGGTAAGCATAATTTTGGTTGCGCTTCTTTTACTGCTGCGTGAAATACGCTTAAAAGAAATTCTTCAGGATCAATAGTCATATATTAACCACGTTATAATAACCGCCCATTACATTTAAAGAATACGTTCCGAGTTGCCATGTAGAAGCTTAGATTTATCCTCACTAAAGACACGCTTTAATTTCTGATAAAACCATCCCCTTAAACCTCACAGATGTCAAAGATCTTGATCAAATCCAGTCAGTACAATCCGCGTCTGTAAAGTTTACCGGTAGGCCCTGTTGGTAATTTATCATGAAAATAAAATTCTTTGGGCAAGTGAGATTTTGGTAGCAACTCGTTAGTAATACAAAATTTTATCATCTCGTCTGAATCGATTTCTGAATAATTAGCAACTATATGTGCAATAATTTTTTGACCCCATTTATCATCAGGAACGCCAACAACTGCAGCAAACAAGACACCAGGATGTCGCAACAAACATGCCTCAACCTCTTCTGCGTGAACCTTAATTCCCCCAGTGTTTATCCTATTATCGAGTCGACCTTTTACATAAAGAAGTCCATTCTCATCAATTAGGCCTAAGTCACCACTTCGCCACCAACCGTTTGAGAATTTATTCTTGGTCAAAACTAAATTAGAAAAATAGCCTTGCGCTATAGAGGCGCTTCTTAACACAATCTCACCTATCTCACCCACCGGGAGTACTTTTTCAAAACTTCCATCAGGATTTATAATTTTGATCTCAGCATCCTTGACTGCGTATCCAGTTGATGATGACTGATTATCCACAGAAAGAATGTCTGACCCTGCGACAACGCCAGATGCACAACCGCCCTCTGAAGCCAAGTAAGACGTCATGACATTTGACCCAATCTTATCTTGGAGCTCTTTTACTAAACTTCCCGAGCCTGCCTCACCAGAGTAAAATATAGTCTTTAAGTGAGAAAGGTCATAGTTCTCGGGATTTTGAGCCAATACCATCCTCCAAACAGTTGGCACGAGAGGAGCTAACGTAATTTTTTCAACTTCCAGGGTTTTGAGAAAAATGGCTGAGTCAAAAATCGAACGAAATACTATGCGTCCTTGAATAAAAATAAATGGAAGAACGGTATGAACCCAAGCTGCAAAAGAAGGCGCCATAACGACTAAAGTGCTATCGGTATTCAACCAACAATTATAATTATGTGGGCCGTACTCTGCTGTAGCTGCCAATGTTGCCTGGCTATGAGAAATACATTTTGGCTCACCTGTCGTTCCGGAAGAAATTAAAATAAGAGCAAGATCGTTTGGGTCAGGATGATCCCTTATAAAATTAGTTTCTTTTTCCTCAACAAATTCGGGAGATAACATAATAATAGCATTATGTTCAGTCAAATTATGGGATTGATTAAATAAATCCTGATCAACAAAAAGATATTTTGCATTAATAAAATTAATATTTTTTCTATTACGCTCGTCAGTTTCACGAACATGGAGGCAGCAGGGGACCACGCCATAAACCAAACACGCAAAAAACGTTACAGCCTGGGGAACTGAACTAGCACAGAAAAAGGCAACGACATCCCCTTTTTTAAGTCCATTAGTATCTAGCCAGGAGACCACAGAGCAAATATTTTTCCATAGAATTTCACCTGTAAGACTTTGGTTCTCATCGGCTAAAAATACGTCGTCAGCCTTTTCTAGGCAGGACTTTTCGATTAACGAGGCAATAGTTAAATTAATCATAGGAAAAACATGAGGTTAATTACATTTTTTTAGCAATAATATACTTCATTACTTCGTTGGTCCCCGCATAAATCCGGTGTACACGTGCATCTGCCCACGCACGTGCTATGGGAAATTCCCACATATAACCATAACCCCCATGTAATTGCAGACATTCATCTAACACACTATCAGCTAATTCAGTAGCCCAGAGTTTTGCTTTTGCCGCTAATTCTGGCGTAACACCACCTTCAACATGAAGTTCAATACATCGATCAATAAATGGACGCCCAGCCTCAACATTTGCCGACATCTCGGCCAGTTTAAACTGAGTATTCTGAAAATCAAAAACAGTCTGTCCAAATGTCTTACGCTGTTTCGTATATTTAATAGTCTGATCAACTGCCACCTCAGCCATAGCGATGGAACGAAGAGCGACAACAAGTCTTTCTTGTGCCAAACCATCTATCAATAGAGACCATCCCTTATTTAAGTCCCCAACCATATTAGATATCGGGACACGGACGTCATCAAAAAATAGCTCGGCGGTATCCTGAGCTTTATTACCAATTTTTTTTAAATTTTTTCCACGGCTAACTCCAGATAAAGACATATCAACCCAAAACATAGAGACACCTTTGGCTCCAAGCGATGGATCGGTTTTAGTCGCTAAAAGTACATAATCAGCAATATGGCCATTAGTAATAAAAGTTTTTGATCCGTTAATAACGTAATAATCACCGTCAACTTTAGCGTTGGTTTTAATTTCTTTCATATCACTACCACCGCCGGGTTCCGTCAGACCAATTGCTGAGATCCACTCTCCACTTACCATTTTTGGCAGCCACTCTTTTTTTTGTTTTTCTGTGCAGAAATTATTCAAAATTGGGGCAATAATATATGCGTGCATATCAAACGATGGGGCAGAAACACCAAAACGTCCAAGTTCTTCCAGGACAATTGAATCAAAAAGAAAATCGCCCCCCATGCCACCATATTTTTCTGCCGTACTAGTACCTAAAAGACCAACCTCACCCGCCCTCAACCAAATTTCTCTCGGTGTCCTGCCTGCTTCTTCCCATTCTTCGTAAAGTGGGAGTACTTCATTTTCTAAGAAGTGCGCAACACTATTACGAAATATTTCATGCTCTTCGCTATAAATAGTTCGAGGGATGCCAAATAACATCTTTATTTTATCCTTTTGTTAGAACGCAAATACCCTCATATGCTAGAGAACCAATAGCATTAATCTGATCCACAAACTAACTTGGATACGCATTAATCAAAACTAATAACCTTCTTCTGAGGCGTTAAATTGATCTCATCAATTACAGTACCTGGACGCATTATTAAAACATTTAGTATTATGTCTGCAATATCGGTTGGCTCGATCGCGCTCCTATCATCATCTCCGGGGCTAAAATTTAAATCATCAAAGAATGGTGTTCTAACCATTCCAGGGTTAATCAATGTTACACGAATATTTTTATTAGCACTTTCTTGCCGTATTGACTGGGAAAAACCCCGTAACCCAAATTTTGCAGCACAATAAAGACTGCCCTTCTTTCCACCTTCTAACGCCGCCTCAGATCCAATAAAAATAATATCTCCGTTATTTTTCGTTTTAAAATGTGGCAAAAAACACCGTGTGACGACTAAATGCGATGTTAAATTATCATTTATATAAGAATAGATTTGTTCTGGGGAAAAATTCTCTAATCCGTCGAAGCTACCGTATCCGGCATTGTTGATCAGACCATCAATTTTTGGATGTGCAGCCAACAGCTCTGATAATTGTCTTGGGAGAGCTTGGAAATCAGTGGTGTCAATAGTCAGAGGTTTATAACGTTTCGTACCTGGCTCAAACTTCTTATGATCACGGGCGATGCCATAAACTATAGCACCCGCCGCAAGAAGTCTCTCAGCAGTAGCACGACCAATTCCACTTGAACTTCCAGTTATTAAAATATGTCTATCTTTGATTATTTTATAGTCCAACAGACTGTCCTTCTGGAGTACATTGAAAAATGATACTATCAGGAATAAATTTAGCAAACGTCTGCCGACAAAATCTTGTCATTTCATTTTCAATTTCCTGCCGATAGGCAACTATGGACCCTCTCTGTTCGAGAGGCCCAGAAAAAAGAGGCTCCTCAGGGTAGAGTCTAAAAATATCTCGATGCATAGCCTTTGGAAATCGCAGTGGTCCAAAGCTAACAGAATGAATTGATTCTTGCGGTATAACCTTAAACACCCCTTCAATTAATTCTTTATAGAGTACCTGCCAATCTTTGCCATGGATAAGAGGGTCAAACCTTAACCCAATCTTCCATCCTTGCCGAGCTAATATAGAAATTATTTTAATACGCCTTTCTATTGAAGGAGTCTTATTGTCCAAGGCAATAGACATGACTTCTGGCATGAGACTATATGCAATGACACAGTTTGGAATTGGCTCCATAGACGTTAATGGCTTCACCTGGATACTTTTCGTCCTTAACTCCAAAAGAGACTTGGGATAACGTCTGAAAACTTGGAGTATGTGGGCAGCAAAACCCGTTATATTCTCAAGGGCGAGTGAATCGCAATCATACCCTGAAAAAAATGTGACTGTTTTTTTCGGATATTGATTGATAATTCGGTCAATTTGAATGTCAAAATCTTCGAAATTCACGAAAACAACATAATTCGCCGAAGCAAACATTCCCTGTAAAAAACAATAACGACAGTCATACACACAGTTATACATATGAGAAAAATAAAAATTTTCCGTACTACCTATACCAAATCCACCAGGCGCCTGTAACACGTGTCCACTGTGTTTCCGTGCTAAAATTAATGCAGGTTTACTTTTCTGGATCCTAAAATTCTGATTTCGTAGATTAAAGACTTCTCCAAACCTTTTAATCGGAATCGTCCGGGCCGTTTTAAACTTAGCTAATATCGATAGAGTACGGGGATGTTCGCTGATATCTTCTTCAAAATAAATCGTGTTGATCAAGTCTTCCCCCAATCCACTTCATACTCATCTAAATCTTTAGATAAGGAGCTTATTACAGATTTCGAGTTATTCTGGTTTTTAATTTTCTGAAATAACTTAGTTTCTGGAAACACAGACGTCCAACGGCGCACCAAAATATTAAGCTGGTGTTTCTGGGAGACAGTAAAGTGCCATTTTTGTTTAATCTGATTGCAAATATCAGGCGGTATTACTCGGTCAAATTCTAGTTTTGATAAATTTTCCAATTGCCTTACTAAGCCCAAGATGTTTTCAATGTTGTCTAAAATTAATTTTGAGATTTTCTTTGGGGTTAGTATTTTAACCTTTGACTTGGGCCCATCTGAAACGACTTTTAAAAGTAGCAATAATTCTCGGGATGCAAATTTAATCGCCGCTTCATAAAATGCGTACCCTTCCATATCGATTAAGCTTGGTTCACTATAATCCACTCTAGGCTTATTAACGGTCAAGAGCTCAGAACGGGGTAATTTTGTTGCAAGGGCTACACCGGGATAAGCCACAAAATTAGTTTCCTCCGAAACTATTTTATCAACCAAATAAAGTACGCCATAACTATCATAACCGTAACCTGCAATGCCAATATTTATCCAAGCCGACCAGGGTGGGGCGTCGCTTTCCCTATGAAGATAATTGGTAGCGGCGGCTGATCGGCTTTGGCCTACACCGGATATTATCAGCCAATGGCATCTATTTTTATCACTATAAATTGGAAAATCCATTCCTTTTTTCATAGGTAACATTTGTAATTTTTGAATAATTGGTTTTGCTTCGGACTTTAGCGCAACAACCCAGCGAATTGCGGGTGCGCCTACCATGACAAAGCTTGCGGCACGCTGGTATTAAAAGCGCATCGTCCGTCGACCCAGCCATTTAATTTTTTTGAATAAATATCCACAATATCTGTATTACCGCGTTTTATTCCACCTTGAATTAATATATTGATCTTACTTATCATTACTTTACGCGCAGCGAGTGCCTGTGACGGTGTTAGCAATTTATTACTTAATATTTTTTCGAGAGAATATATACGAAAACGGTCCATTCCCCAAAACTTAGATGATAATTGATCTTCATGACCCCCATATTTAATGGTGAGGGATTCATGTAAGTATGAAATCGGTTCCTTAGAAGTAACGCGTAACCACATGTCATAATCTTCACACGCAGGCAAAATCTCATCAAATAACCCAACGTCTTTAATAAGATCTTTACGCATAAGAACACTGCTCGGCGAAATACAACAAAGAAGTAGGCAGTGCTCAAAAATATTACCGCCCCTTTTTTTATGTTTCTTCATTTGGTTAACGCGCTTGCCTTTTCTGTACCAAATCTCATCGGTATGAATTAGACGGATATCGTTATTTGTATCATATACCTTTATCTGTTTCTCCAGCTTGGTGGGTAGCCAAGCATCATCAGAATCAAGAAATGCTATCCATGGGCTACTAGCAATCGAGATGCCCTTATTACGAGCCGCACTAACTCCTTGTTTTACTTCAGTAGCATAAGTAACCATCGGAAAATGCGACCGAACCATATCAGACGTACCATCGGTTGATCCATTATCAACAACAATGATCTCTTTTGCCTGTGTGGTTTGTTTCAAAACAGAATCGATCGCACGTTGAAGTGTATGGCAACGGTTCAGAGTAGGTATTATTACAGAAATATTTGGGGATAGATCAATCAAATATTCAACTTTCTTTATTAAACTAAAATCTACTCAAACAAATAAATTCAGTATGGTAGTAGCTCATTGATCTTGGTCAGTTGTATTGAGTTAGTATGCTAACTTCAATTTATACCGTGGAAACATTATCATGTACTCTACAATCCTACCCAACCTTCTGGCGGCGTCCCTTTCCCAGGGTGCAGTGTGCCGCATTCAGAACAAGTCCTAGCATTTATGTCATTGTGATAAGCTTCAAAAATTTTTGGTAACTTATGAACAATCCCTTCAGGGCCATCAAGCGGCAACTCCACGCGATGAACACGGTTCTCACATTCAAAGCAAAACCACTCAAAGCCTTCAAGCATCCCCGCGTGACGGGCGCCTTCCACAACCAGACCAATTGAGCCAATTTGCGGACGTTGCGGAGCATGAAGAGTATGTGGTGGCAACATGAAAACCTCACCCTCACAGATAGGCACATCATAAATCTCGCCTTCATCCGCGATTTTTAAAACCATATCGCCTTTGATTTGATAAAACCATTCATTAGCCGGGTCATCATGAAAATCTACCCGGGTATTTGGTCCTCCAACAACCATTACAATCATAT
>CAJQSN010000070.1 GCA_905614355.1 uncultured Rhodospirillales bacterium
CGCGGTTGCGTTGCTGGTTTTTTGGGGCGGAAAAATTATGAATACCTCCAAGGTGATCATGCCGACGCCGGGGTGATGGCAACCGCTTTAGAGGGTGTGACTGACGTGATCATCCTCGCTGGTTTAGTAGGAGACCCGTTAACTAAAGCTTATCCTAGCGAACATGAAGCAATAAATGAAGATGGCCTAAAAAATCTCATCGACAACCTAGATGGCCGCGGCCTCAACAAAGTCCTTTTCGTGTCAACATGCTCGAATTATGGCGAAATTGCTGAAGATGAAACAGCTAATGAAAATTTTGAACTAAAACCTCTCTCATTATATGCCAAAGCAAAAGTGGGCCGAGAACAACAACTTCTATCCCTTAAAGATAAGGTGGATTTTTCCGGCACGATTTTAAGATTTGCCACTGCTTTTGGATTGTCCGCCCGTATGCGATTTGATCTAACGGTCAGCGAATTTGCCAGGGAGCTGTATACGGGCAATGACCTTGAAGTTTATGATGCCGATACCTGGCGCCCTTATTGTCATGTTAGAGACTTTGCCCGCGGCCTAACGCGAGTATTAGAAATGCCGGTTTTGGACGTTTACTTCGACGTCTTTAATGCCGGGGGTGATGCGAATAACTTCACAAAAAAAATGATTGTCGATGCTGTTCAAGACCAGATTAATACCGGCAAGGTAACGTATGTTGAGGGTGGGTTTGACCGCCGGAATTATCGTGTCGATTTTGCCAAGATGAGAGAAACCCTCTTATTTGAACCACACTACTCCATTCCCGATGGGATAAGTGAGCTTATAAAGGCCATGGACCAGGGGTTTTTCGAAGATTATGATCAGCGCGTAAATTTTTATCGCAACAATGAAATATCCTATTCTTTTGACTAATTTAATTGAACATAACATAGCCAAAACGGTGTTGGGCGCCGTACAAAAAGCTATCGGTATAACGGATACATTCATTCCCCTCCATGAGCCCGAATTCTCTGGTCACGAGTGGGATTATGTAAAAAAATGCATTGATACCGGCTGGGTTTCGACAGCAGGCTCTTTTGTTGAAAAATTTGAAACTGGCTTGGCAGAATATACCGGCGCTAAATATGCCATCGCGACATCGAATGGGACGGCGGCCTTACATCTTGCCTTAATCTTGGCAGGCGTAAAACCCGGCGATGAAGTCATTGTGCCCGCCCTCAGCTTCGTGGCAACCGCAAATACCGTTCAATATTGTGGTGCCATTCCACATTTCGTTGAAATTTCTCGAGAGACCCTTGGAATGGATTCAGACGCTTTGGAAAGTTATTTATCTGAAATAACAGAAATAAATCCAGCGGGGCTCACCAACAAGAGAACCGGCCGACAGATTTCGGCAATTGTCCCAATGCATACGTTTGGTCACCCCAGTGACATAGACGGATTATTGCGGCTGAGCCAAAAACTAAACCTACCCCTGGTCGAAGATGCCGCAGAATCACTCGGCTCAACGTATAAAGGCCAACATTGCGGCACTTTTGGCACGGTTTCTGCCCTGAGCTTTAACGGGAATAAAGTTATTACGACAGGTGGTGGTGGAGCTGTTCTTACCAATGATGAGGAGATAGCAAAGAGGGCAAAACACCTCAGCACCACGGCCAAACTTCCACATAAATGGAACTATGTTCATGATGAAGTTGGCTACAATTATAGAATGCCAAATATAAACGCCGCTTTAGGCTGTGCCCAATTGGAAAAACTGTCCCGCTGGGTCAAGGAAAAGCGTAAACTGGCTGAAAATTATGACGCCGCCTTTAAAAATATTTCTGGCATTAAATTTGTTCGAGAGCCACCTAAAGCAAAAAGTAATTACTGGCTGAATGCAATTATACTAAATGACGAAAACGCAGAATACCGTGATACAATTTTAGAAACCCTAAACGTGGCGGATTACATGGCCCGGCCAACCTGGACGTTACTGCATAAACTGAAACCTTATGCAGATGCGCCCGCCATGATAGATATGAATATAGCAGAAAATATTGGAAAATCCTTGATCAATTTGCCAAGCAGTCCAAAATTGGCTCGAAGATCTAGGTGATATGAAAAAAATTTGCGTCTTTACGGGAACACGAGCGGAATACGGCCTATTATATTGGACCATGCGGGAAATTCGCGAAAGCCCCAGTCTGGAATTGCAGGTGTTAGTTTCGGGATCGCATTTTTCAAAACGGTTGGGAGAAACCTGGAAACAGGTTGTGTCAGACGGATTTACCATAGACGCGGAGGTTCCCTTCGCCATTGAAGATGACAGCTCGCTTGCTCTGGCAAAAGCTACCGGATATGGAACAGCGGATCTTGCCGAAACACTAGCTAAGCTCAAAACAGATATCCTGGTTGTACTGGGAGATCGCCATGAGGTTTTATCTGCTGCAACCGCAGCCACTATGTTGCGAATTCCTATAGCGCATATTCATGGTGGAGAGAGCACTGAAGGAGCAATTGATGACGCCATTCGGCACGCTATCACCCAATTATCACAGCTACATTTTGTTTGCGCTGAACCCTATCGAAAACGGGTCATTCAAATGGGTCTAAACCCCAGGACTGTCCATAACGTTGGAGCCCCAGGCATCGAAGGGATTTTAAGAACTTCTTTATTAAGCCGCGAAGACCTTAGCATTAATTTGGGCTTTAATTTAGACGGAACGGTATTCTTATTGACGTATCATCCGGTGACGATGAGCAGGGAATCCCCTGACACGGCGCTTTATGAATTATTCGCCGCCCTTGATGACTTTCCCGATGCGCGCTTAATTTTTACTAAGGCCAATGCTGATATGGGTGGACAATTGATCAATGATCGCCTTGATCATTATGCTGCAACTCACCCCGGGCGCGTGTATGTCACTGCATCCCTTGGACAGCAGCGCTATCTTTCCGCTATGGCCATTGCTGACGTTGTAATAGGCAATTCTTCAAGCGGTATCATTGAAGCGCCGGCCATAGGAACACCGACAGTTAATATTGGCAACAGACAGGGCGGGCGGCTCAGCGCAGCATCAGTTATACATTGCGAAGAACATCTAAGCGATATTTCTCATGCGATTAAAGAAGCCTTAAGGCCAGAAACACAAAAACGCGCAAAAGAGAAAAAATCTCCTTATGGGAACGGTAATAGCGCCCAGCAAATTACATCAATTCTGCAACATGCAGATTGTACTGCTTTAAAATAATGACGCGACTACTACCGCTTAACAAAAATTTATTTAGTTGCGGACGACACCCAATTGAACGTCCATAAATGGAGGTCTAATAGGTGGCTAAATACCATAAATATGTTTTTGATGAAGATAAGCGTCCGCTTATCGGCACATTTGAAGAAATATATAAAGCGGAAGACTGGTAAAAATTTGATGGCTGGCGAAGCAATAGCGTCTGCCATCTTCACCTCAGACTTGCGATGGAAATATTGAATGGCTATAACTTTAATTTCACACTTAAATTAGCTTTTGGCAAAGGCAACTCTAGACGAGCTTTTCTCCTAAGATTGGCGGATGAAATATAGTTTTTGACCAGCTAGTTAAAAATCCACCATTAACTAAACTATCCAGAGTTAATTAATGAAAAAAAAATATTATTATATATTTTACGGCAATATTTTCACCTCTCGTGATTGGGATCGTCTTGGGTGTGATTATTTCTCACAGCGCGGGTATCAAGTGGTACCCGTGGAATTAGTATCGTTCCTCCAGCCGGAGTATGAAAAAAAACTCTCGAGAAAAAAATTTAACAAAAGTCATGTTGTCCAACAGGTAGCAAATAAGGATGAAATTAAAGACTTGGTTTCAACTATTAGCCCCAGTGATTTAGTTATATTAGCGCTCCGCATAAACGTCTCGTCTTTACCCGTGTTTGAGATATTCACCCGCCATAAAGTTAATTATTCATGTATAACACTCGGCAATTTACCAACTAGAACCTGTCGTTTTAACGGCAACGCGTTAACTTTCTGGGAGTACCTACTCCTAAAATTTTTGGACATAAGAATGGCTTTATCAGGCCTCAAAACCATACTATTTACAATGTTCGGAGGAGGTATTAAGTGGTATAAACTACGACCACCTACGTGGTGGATTTGTGCCGGTAGTTTAAATTACCGCACCCTTTCACTCGTACCTTGGCCTTGGCACGCACGTATAATTAGCGTTCCATCATTTGATACGCAAATTGCCGATCAGTTAATACATAACCCACCACCATCAGTATATGATGCAAATACAGAATATGCGGTTTTATTGGATGATGGGTTTTTGGATCATCCTGATTTTTTATACATGAATATTAAATGTCCAATAACGAAAGAAAAATATAGCCAAAGCATCAAATTATTAATTGCGAAAATTGAATCTGATTTGGGGTTAAAGCTAATCATAGCTGGCCACCCAAAAAGTGACCCTCTAATGGCAAGTTACATTTTTAGCGATGCATTGTTTATCCAAAATAAAACTCCTGAATTAGTCTTGCATTCAAAATTGGTTGTTACGTCGTGTAGTACGGCAATTTCATATGCAGTTCGCATGCGGAAACCTCTAATTTTTTACACAACAGACGAAATAGAAAAAAGCGACTTATACAAAGGTTTTCTTTCTAGAATGTCTAGTTGGTTTGGGATGCGTCGCATCAACATAGACCATCTCAAAGACACGCCCGCGTTAGAAATTCCTAAGATCAATGAAAAATATTATAGTTCTTATGAGACATCGTTTTTGTTGGAAAAGGGTGTTAAAAATCACGTTTTATGGGGTGAGGTTGCTCATCAGCATGAAAAATATATTTTGCAGTATAAACGAGAGAAGAACCATGGGAAATCTTGACGGAAAATCAATATTAGTGACTGGTGGCACGGGATCATTTGGCCAGGCATTTGTAAAACATGTAATTGCCAATCACGATGTGAAGCGCCTGGTTGTCTTTTCGCGTGATGAACTTAAGCAGTTCGAAATGAACAATGAAATATTTGCTCCAAACTTGCGTTATTTTATCGGTGATATCCGTGATGCAGGCCGCCTAGAGCGTGCTTTTGACGGTATTGATACGATAGTTCACGCGGCGGCCATGAAACAAGTCGTTGCGGCCGAGTACAATCCAATTGAATGCATTAAGACAAATATTATTGGAGCTGAAAATATTATTAATGCCGCTATTAACACTGGTGTCAAAGACGTTATTGCTCTATCCACGGATAAAGCCGTTAATCCGATCAATTTATATGGCGCAACAAAATTATGTTCTGACAAACTGTTTGTTGCTGCAAATTATTTGTCGGGTGATGCCTATACCAAATTTAGTGTCGTGCGCTACGGCAATGTAGTTGGGTCCCGGGGGAGCGTCGTCCCGTTCTTCAATTCAATTCGCCACACGGGCGTATTGCCAATAACCAATCCGAAAATGACTCGGTTCTGGATTACACTTGATGCAGGCGTTGCTTTCGTTGAGAGATGTATTGGCATGATGCAAGGGGGTGAAGTTTTCATCCCGCGCATCCCCTCTATGCGCATGACAGACCTAGCGACTGCCATGGCTCCGGAATGCAAACAAAAAACGGTTGGGATCAGACCTGGTGAGAAGCTTCATGAAATTATGGTGCCAGAAGATGAGGCTCGACAAACCAGCGAGTTTGAAAATTTCTTCATTATTCAGCCATCGATGTACAAGGATGATATTTCAGAACGTAATTTATACGATGGTGAGACCGGCAAGCCCGTTGCCGAGGATTTCAGTTATTCCAGTAACAATAATGATCAATGGCTTACCCAAGAAGATCTTTTAGAGATAATTAAATGACAAGAACAATTCAGCCGCTCGGCTACGGTCGCCAGTCTATTGATGAAGACGACCGCGCCGCAGTACTGTCTGTTTTAGACAGCAATCATCTAACTCAAGGGATAGAAGTCGATCGCTTTGAGCAGGGTCTAGCGGATTATGTCGGAGCCAAATATGCAGTTGCTGTTTCCAGTGGAACTGCTGCGTTACACATCGCTTGCCTAGCAGCTGGACTTAAAAATAATGACTTGGCAGTAACTTCAACGTTAACTTTCGTAGCAACTGCAAATGCTCCGATTTATTGCGGTGCGAAAACTTCGTTACTAGATATTGATCCCCTAGATTTGAGCCTTTCATTAGAGGGGTTGTCTATTTTCCTAGAGGATAATCCGGAAACCAAGGCCATTTTACCAATCCATTTTGCGGGCCTTGCGGGCAACATGGCTCGCTTACGATCAATCACCAAAGACCGTATTGTTATTGAAGACGCCAGTCACGCACTCGGCGGAGAAAATTTTGATGGCAGTAAAGTCGGTTCTTGTACCCACTCAGACATGTGTGTGTTTTCATTTCATCCGGTCAAACCTATTACTACGGCCGAAGGCGGCGCCGTCACCACCAATGACCCTAAATTGGCACACACCTTAGCTATGTTACGCAATCATGGAATCGAACGCGATCCGGATTTATTTGACAATACCCCACCTGAACAGCGTGGACCGTGGTCTTATGAACAGCAACAATTGGGCTTCAACTACCGCCTTTCTGATTTGCAAGCGGCTCTTGGGGTAACTCAGCTTTCTAAGCTAGATCATTTTTTGGACCGTCGCCGAAAAATTTCAGCCCATTATGATGAACAGTTTAGCGGTGCAGAATATTTTCAGCCCATTCAGTCCAGCGCCGAATTTAGATCGCGGTCAGGGCATCATTTATTCGTCCTGCAGATTGATTTTGAAGCCCTAAATAAATCACGAAAACAAGTCATGTTAAATTTGCGGGAAAAGGGTATCGGGACGCAGGTCCATTATATTCCTGTCCACAAACAGCCCTACCACCAAGGGTTGGAAGATCGCTCGATCAGCGATTTCCATCATGCTGAACAATATTACTCTCAAGCGCTTAGCATTCCGTTTTACCCAAGTATGACAGATTCAGATGTTGATCGTGTCATTGGGGAAATTAGGTCAGAGCTTGCATAATTTGGGTTACTTCAAAGAATAATGCCTGATTTAGATCAGACAAATCACCGGATGAAATCTGTTATCATTTTTCCAAGGTTGGAATTAAAAACCCTACCCATTGCATTTTTCTTTAGGGCTTTAGGCTGGCGCGTTATTTTTGTTGAACCTTTTGGTACCATACGTAACAATCTATGGATTGAACGCCTCGAAAGATTTGGGCTTGAATGGGTAGACTATCTTTCCTATCCCAACTTCAGTTCTGATGGAGAATTCAAAATCACCGCAATATATTCCGAGGCCCTTTTTGATAAAGCATTTCAACAACAAGATGTCTCATTGCTGTGCAAAATATCACCTGCATTAGCAGATAACATTCAAATGGCGCGTTCCTTATTATTTAATCATTTTCACACATCGATACTCCCCAGATCGACAGCTTATGCCCTGGCTGAATATTTTATTAGTCAGGGGCATAGCGCCTATATTTATCAAAAGCGAACGAGATTAACTAACCTGCTAAACCGGTTTGGAATAACAACAGTAAAAAACCTCTGTCCTTTTTCTCAAGGGTTAGGGCTATTGCAATTTTTTTTCCAAAAGCTCAAAGCTTTAATAAAGCCAACACAGAGACAGGCCCAAGTTCATCCAAAAACGACTTGCCATAGCTCTAAAATTGAACCGCAGGTTCTCTACTTTCCACATCACGGATTGGAATACGGCAAATTATATCGCAAAGATAATTACTACTCATCAGACCCTCAAAGCCCCTTTCATCAAAACAATATCCGGCATCTTGAAATAACCGCTCTAACGCCAACATCTGCTCGGCAAACGATAATAGATAGCTACCAACGAGCCGGGGTAGCGGTAGAGTTTTTGGACATCATAAATATCGGGATTAAGGATTCTCTTGCACTTTTAGTTCGAATGATCAAAGAAACTTGGCGGCGAAAATCCTGCATTTCAATATCAATTGAATTGATGATTTCAGTTCAAAGGGTTAACTCCTATGCTCAATCATTTCAATCTCTTGCGGGGGCTAAACTTGCTCTGTTAGGTCATGATTACCTTTTTCCCGCCGCGGCCCTTGTTGCCTTAAAAAGTATGGGCATTAAGACCATCGCCATCCAAGAACGTTTTATTAATGCCTATTATCTTGGTCATGCGCCTGTTTTGGATATCTATTTTGTACACGGGGAATTGATTGCGCAAAAATACAAGAAACACGCGTTCGCATTAATTAACTCAATTATCGTATCAGGTGATCCAAGAGTACAAAAAATTTTAGATAGTAAGGAAAAATCTCTTCGTGAAAGAGAAAGGCTGTACCCTGAATATAACTCAGTTTGTCTTGCGCTAGATTTTCACTCTACCAAAGACCCATTCAGCAATTCACTGAACCCTACAAATCACTGGATAAGCAACGCATTATTCTATCAAGCCATTGTTAATTTAGCCCGGAACAATCCAGACTGTCTGTTTATAATTAGAGGCAAGGATGGCGTATGGCTCGATGTATCTGAAATGCAAAATTCGTTACAACTTATAGCGAAACAATCAAACATTGTCATAGATCTACAATATGATGAATTTGATCGATCCTATGCCTTGGCAGCGATGTCTGACATTATCGTTGCCCGCCACAATTCATTATGTGACCAAAGTATAGCTGCCGATATCCCTGTTCTAATCTATGATGAACTCCCAAATGGGGGCACTATCATGTCAGAATTGATAGATTATAAACCCTACCCGGTATACTGCCATAGTCAGGAGAAGCTCCTTTCCCGATTTAGGGAGACCCTGGATGGTGATACCTATATGCCAACAGGGAAGTTCTTGGAAATGCGGCGCCTTTACTATGCTATATCGACAGATAATAAAATTGGTAATGTTAAGGGTTTTATAGATTCAGCCCTCACTGAAGCGCTGGAAAATAGCTAAATTAAATGACGCAGTCGATGCATTCATAAAGCAAGTCCTTCCTAAAAACTAAGTCTTTGTACCCAACTTTTACGATTTGAAAACTGAAAAAATGAAAACGCCTTCCAAATTATTTTCCATCGGCGATCAAATTACTGGCCCTGATCATCCCCCAATAGTTATTGCAGAGCTATCTGCAAATCATAATGGGTCATTGGAAACCGCACTTAAAACAATTGAAATGGCAAAAAAGGCCGGGGCAGATGCTGTCAAATTGCAGACCTATACGCCCGATACGCTCACCATTGATCACGATGGGCCAGATTTTACAATTTCCGGCGGATTGTGGGACGGATATTCACTTTATCAGTTATATAAAGAGGCTCAAACACCCTGGGATTGGCACCCAGCTTTATTCGAAAAAGGTCGCGAACTTGGTATCACTGTTTTTAGTACGCCATTTGATGAAACAGCCGTAGATTTTCTCGAGGAACTCGATTGCCCAATATACAAGGTAGCTTCTTTTGAAGCAGCAGACCTTGAACTAGTAAAAAAAATTGCGGCAACAGGAAAGCCGGTGATCGTTTCCACCGGCATGCTAAGTCCTGAGGAAATCGATGAGTTGGTTGAATGCGCCCTAAAATTTGGCAGTGGTGAACTTGCATTATTACATTGCGTTAGTGCCTACCCCGCATCCATCGAAGGCACTAATCTTGCAACCATTCCACATATGGCAACCCGACATGGAACTGTTATTGGGCTATCAGATCACACCCTGGGAACTGTGGTTTCCGTTGCCGCTGTAGCACGAGGTGCAACAATCATTGAAAAACATGTCACTCTGAGTCGTAGCGATGGCGGAGTAGACTCAGCCTTTTCCCTCGAACCAGAAGAACTCGCCAAACTCGTAGAGGATTGTAGGTCAAGTTGGTTAGCCATGGGGAATATCCATGAAGGTCGACAAGAAGAAGCTAGTGAAAACGTAGTCTTTCGTCGGAGCCTGTATGCAGTCAAAGACATTAAAAAAGACGACCTTTTAACATCTGAAAATATCCGCTCAATTCGTCCAGGTTACGGTCTGCCTCCTAAACACATTAAACAGGTAATTGGACAATGGGCTACATCTGATATTTCGAGAGGAACACCTGTGACCTGGGAATTGGTTAAAGAAAAAAATTGAACATAAAAAAAATTTAGAGGCGACAGATTAATAAAATGCAGGATAATAATAAGATTCTACAAGAGAACAATGGTTTCAAAAAATTACTTCACCCGAATTTGAGTAATTTCACCAACAAGCATCATTTATGGACTCAGTTTCGGAACAGTTTTTTAACGCCAAGATTCCTTTTCCCATTGGTAATACGGGATCAAGATTACGACGACATTTTGAACAACAATTCAAAAACGAGTGTGCGTTGGCTTATAAACCGGTTCATGAGTAAAATTTTTTGGTTCTGGCCAAGAATAATCGATGCAGCGGTATGGGCAGATAGTTCAGATACTGCGCATTACGACCCCAGTTACTACCTAGAATTTGATAGTTGCGCCAAACTCTTAGTCGATAATGTAGACGCATATGCCAGCGGATACGACGCACGTATTCTTGATCTCGGCTGCAATATCGGTCGGCATCTGCACGCATTGCACAGTCGGGGTTATAACAATCTTGTTGGTGTTGACGCTATGCCGGCGGCATTACAAAGATTCAAAGACGAATTTTCCATAGTGGCTGCAAGTTGTGAATTACATCATGATTTGTTTCAGCGTTTTCTCAGCAAACAAACAGGCAGATCTCTCGATATCCTGTTTACGCGTGGAGCAACGATTGAATTAGTCCACCCATCCTTTAATATTGTAAAACACATGTGTGATGTCACAAGGGGGCATGTTGTATTGGTTATTCATGAAACCAATCAAAAGTTCTCGTGTTTTTACACACAAGAATTTGCGCGGCATGGATTTGTATTGGTTAAAGCGTTACGGCCAGTTTCTCAAACTTTAGAGTCAGACGTTAATAACCCTGCCAGCCTGCTCGTGTATCAACGTGGAGACTTGGTATTGTGACAAGCGCTGTTACCGCATACGTAAAAATTATTCCCAAAGCAATGAAACACCTTAGGAAATTTAAGTGGATTATAACCTTTTTCTTAATCATCTCTATTGTTGTTGCCTTTACTGAAGGTGCAACAATACTATTACTCATACCCATCCTAAACAGTGGTGGCGACCTCTCCGCCTTTACAAATATAATGATAATAGGGCCTGTTGCACTTTGGCTTAGTAGCATGGGGCAAACAGAACGGCTGGTATCCGTGGTGGTGGTTATTTCATTTGTATTACTTACACGAGGAATTTTTCAGTTACTGCTAACCTATTTTTCGTCTCGCATTCATCTCGAAGTTCTAACCAGAACATCTCAGCAAAGCTTTAACCTCATTTTGCGGGCCGATCTTGCTTATATAAATCGTCGAGACTTTGCCACTCTGCGAACTTATCTATACGAACTTCCAATCAACATATCTGGTGCGGTAAGAGCTTTAGCAGAAGGCATCTCAACAATTATTCTAATATCTATTTATTTAGTAATTATGCTGGTTATTTCATTAGAAATGACCTTCATCGCCTTACTATTTATTATAATATTAGGCGGCATCATAAAATGGTGCATGGCGACGCCGCTACAAAAATTGGGTAAAAGGCATGCCGACGCTCAAGTTGGGTGGGGGGAAATTATTTTTATGGCACTCTTGGGCAGCAATATTATTCGACTGGCCAATGCACAACCTCAAATTAAAACTACCTATGAAGGATCCGTTCGAGAATATGTAAAAGCAGAACTTCTGCGCTTAATGTTGATAGGATTAAATGGACCACTCATCACTACAGGGGCTGGTCTTCTAATTTGTGTCATGATTGCAAGTGCCGCCGTTTACTATGAAGGATCTAGTGAGCCATGGATGGTTTCACTCATTGTCTTTATCCTTGCAATGTACCGTATGATGGGACCGGCTTCAAATTTGATTTCTACCTCCGTTAGCATTGCAGTTCAATTTGTTTCATTTAATAGACTGGAAAAATTCGCCCAGGAAGTAGAAGCCGAAACAATGGCAAACGGCACAGAAATTTTTACCGGATTAAATAGTGACATTCGACTGCAGGGTCTGGATTTCGATTATGGAGATGCCCGCCCAAACGATGAGACCGCCGGGATTGTAGCTGGGATCACCCTCAAAGATTTAAATTTAACCATACCAAAGGGAAGCATGATGGCGTTAGTCGGTGCATCCGGGGCAGGAAAATCTACATTAGCTTCTTTGCTATGCCGCTTATATGATCCGACAAGTGGAAGTATTTTAATTAATGGCTTAGACCTCAGAAAATATGACGTTACGACATGGCGAAATCACATAAGTTTGGTAACCCAGGATATCTTTCTTTTTAATGACACCGTTCTTAACAATATTCGCTTTGGTTTCGAGGGTATAGACATCCAAAAAGTCTACGAAGCCGCCCGTATGGCAGCCGCTATAGATTTTATTGAAGAATTGCCGCAAGGATGGGATACCCAGTTAGGAGAAATGGGGGTCCGGTTGTCCGGAGGTCAAAAGCAACGCATATCCATTGCACGAGCAATTCTAAATGACCCCAAAATTTTAATACTGGACGAAGCAACCAGTCACCTAGATAGTGTGACTGAGCATACGATCCAACAGACTGTAGATACCCTTGCAAAAGGCCGCACCGTAATTGTTATTGCCCACCGGCTATCTACTGTGAAGCATGCAGATTCAATTGTCGTCATGGATAAAGGCCGCATTATCGAGCAAGGTGGCCATGATGAATTGGCCGCAAAACACGGCGCCTACTGGCGCCTTCTTCAGCACCAAACATTCAAGCAAGATATCGCTGATGAATGGACTGAAAAAAGCTAACCAATGAAATTGAAGGTATAAGTAAAATGGATGCAATGCTAGAAAATGAAGTCGTTCTGATTGTTGTTGCACATACAGATGATGAAGTTTTAGGTGCAGGTGCAACCATCGCATGGCACGTTGCAAAAGGAGATAGCGTATACGCTATTTCGATGACCGATGGGGTTGGTGCCCGTAACCCTGAACAAACAAATAAAAAAGAAACCCGGCAAAATATGGCGGCAAAGAGTGCAGATATTCTCGGCTTTAAATGGTTAAAGCCAGGAAATTTTCCAGACAACGCCATGGACACTGTCACGCTTCTTTCTGTTACCTCAGTTATCGAAGAAGCAAAGCGCGAAGTTGAGCCAACGCTCGTATACACCCACAGTGCTGCTGATCTAAATATCGATCATCGAGTTGTGAGCCAAGCCACATTAACTGCCTTTAGACCACAGCCAGAAGAACGCTGGAAAGAAATTCGTGCGTTCGAAGTTCCTTCAGCAACAGATTATGGTCACGACGATATCACAGGAAGATTCCAGCCCAATCTATACATATCAATTGAACCAACTTGGGGGAAAAAACGAGAAGCTCTTGAGGCTTATAGTAACGAAATGAGAGATGCGCCACATACACGATCATTCGAGGGCATTGAAAACCTTGCTCGATATCGTGGAAACCAGGCCGGCTTAGCGCTCGCAGAAGCCTTTCACATTTTGAGAAAAATAGAACGGTAATTTGGATTATTTTAAATAGATAGCCATGAAAATTTATAGAGCCACGCTCGAAGACTCTAAGGATATCTGGACTTGGCGCAATGACCCACAAACACGACGGATGTTTAGATTTCCCGATTTTGTTGACGGAAAATCACACTCTAAGTGGTTTAAATTAATGCTCAAGCGAACAGATCAATTCCTATTGGTTGGTTGCGATAATCAGAATGAAAAGGTGGGAATGGTTTGGTTTGATATTAAAGACAACAATGTTGCTGAAATTTCCATCAACCTTAACCCAAAAAAACGCGGTTTGAAACTTGCTAAACCTCTTCTTACTCAAGCAATCGATTATGGAATAAAATTGGGAATCAAAGAATTTATTGCTGAAATTAAAATGAAAATCACGCAAGTCAATACGCGTTTAAAGGCATTGGGTTTGAATTTGTTCGCGAAGAAAACGAGATGTCATTATTTAAAATGACCTCCCCCAAAGAGTAAAGAGTCGTGGCCGTATTAGTATGTGCTAGTGAAGTTGGTAGCATTCGATCTCTTATTCCCATAGTTAATCGCTTTTGCAAAATGGGAGTTACCTGTTATGTAATTAAGTCCGGCACTAATTGGGGTTTTTCGGATAATACACTTATTAATACTGTAAATGCCCCTGTTGATTTTGAAAACCTCTGTTCTTTGATCTCAAGCAGAAAAATTAAGAGTTATTTGTTTTCGGTCAATATCCTCGACCCCCTGCCTTTGACCCTGGCAAGATGGTGCGAGAGGAATGAAACACCAACTTTTCATGTTTTGGACTATTGGAATGGGTATAGATCCAGATTAGAATTAGATGGCAAACCGATGTTTACCCCTACCGTATACTTCGTTCCAGATGA
>CAJQSN010000071.1 GCA_905614355.1 uncultured Rhodospirillales bacterium
GATGCTCGGTTGCGGCCTTACTAACCCTTTTACCGTTAATGCCATTGATTAATGTAAGGCTCTGTTCTTGGTCACTTATAATTTTGCTATGTTCGAGTGGCAGGAAAAAAATAATTTAGCTGCGCGGTTGATACTTTTATCGAACCCTTGTGAAATTGCGTAGTTTGCTATTTTTAGGGCTTTGACATCCCCACTGGATGGCGATTTAAACTAGATCTTACGGGGTTTTAGCTCTGATTCTGGGCCTACATCCGATTGTCCAAAACAAAAACTGAGGACTTCCGCCGTCAAGTGCATTTGAGAAACTTAGGAGTTACCTCGACCAACTATTCTTTATCAACAACCTGTCTTTGCGCTTCTTCTGTGAACTTAATAATTTTATCCCTAATATGATCATCACTAATATCAGCTCCACGCTCTTGAATGCTGGCCATGCACTTGCGGACAACGTCTTCGTCTCCTGGCTCTTCTAGGTCAGAAGCTATAACACTAGCAACAAAATCATTAATTTCAGATTTGTTTAAACCTAGCTTTTCTGCCAACCAGAGACCTAATAGTTTATTGCGGCGGGCGGCGATTCGGAACTCAGTTTCTTGATCTAACTTAAATTTTGCTTCAAAGCCTTTTTCTCGATCATTAAAGGTACTAATCATTCTAACAAACTCTTATTATGTGAGTGGATAATTATTTAGTATGTAGGATTCTTTTGACGGATGTGCAATACCTTGAATAGGGCTTTATTTAGTTGAATTACAGTCTGGTCATTTCTGAAACAAGCCGTTAACAATGTATCTATGTGTACCTTTGTGATATTACGGCGCCCGGGAAATGATTGGCCCGTTATAATTGGCGCTAATCGGGATGAAATGAAAGATAGGTCATGGCGGGCGCCTGGTCGTCATTGGTCTGATCGTGAAGATGTTATAGCCGGAAAAGATGATTTAGCTGGTGGTACTTGGCTAGGTATAAATGATGCAGGATTAGTTGCTGGCATACTAAACCGCCGCGGTTCATTGGGGCCAAAAGAAGGTTATCGTAGCCGCGGTGAACTGCCTCTTGAAATACTCAGCCATGTGGATGCCGCAGATGCCGCAGAAGCGCTTAAGGATATTAATCCTAACGCCTATAGACCATTTAATATTGTTTTTGCTGATAATCGTGACGCATACTGGCTGAGATTAGCTGAGACCCGCTGGGGACCTCATGCAGAAGTTCATACGATTCCGCCTGGAATATCTTTAATTACGTCAAGTGATAGAAATGATATGTCATCTGCGCGAATTCGCACGTATCTTCCTCAATTTGAGAAGGCTGAGGTGCCTGATCCAGACAAAGGTAGTTGGTTGGCTTGGCAGACACTATTTTCTAGCCGTATGTATGATCCCAATGATGGGCCGGAAGGTGCGATGATGATATCCACTGATGCCGGGTTTGGTACTGTTTCATCGTCACTTATCGCTTTGCCATCTCCAAATTATGTTAGTACTAAGCATAATGTTAAACCTGTTTATTTGTTTTCTGATGGTGCTCCTGCTGTTTCTGGTTATAAGCCCGTCGATTTCTGAATTTAACGAGCGAGGGTTCGTTGTTTTGTCAAGAAGCGTCTGCTAAAAAGTTTAAATAAATTTTCTTAGGGCTCACACTACCTAGTGCTCTGTAAAATTCTAAAAGTGGATTCTATAATTATAATTACCTTTTTAGCAATAATAGATGAGGAAAAATTGTGAAAGCAAAAATACATGTCACTCTCAAACAAGGGGTTCTAGACCCACAAGGAAAAGCTGTCGGACACGCATTAGGGTCGCTGGGTTTCGATGGCGTGCATGAGGTTCGCCAGGGGAAGTATCTTGAGCTAGATCTAGAAGAGACAGATTTTGATAAGGCTCGGGATGCTGTCGATGCAATGTGTCGACAGTTTTTGGCTAATACTGTTATAGAAAATTATGAAATCGAAATAAAAATTTAACACCCATTTAGAATTTGACGAAAGATATAAATGCTCATATGAAAGTTGCAATTATTATTTTCCCCGGGTCTAATCGAGAACGCGATATGGTTATGGCTCTAGAGTCAAGTTTAGGTCAGCCCCCAATAGAAGTTTGGCACGGTGATATTGAGTTGCCAAAAGTCGACTTAATAGTCTTACCAGGTGGGTTCTCATATGGTGATTATTTACGTCCGGGTGCGATGGCAGCCCATTCTCCTATTATTAGTGAAGTTAAGAAACAGGCTGAAAGGGGAACCCATGTTTTGGGAGTTTGCAACGGCTTTCAGATATTGACTGAAACAGGGTTATTACCCGGTGCCTTGCTGCGTAACGCAAATTTAAAATTTATTTGTAAAGATATTTATTTGAAACTTGAGCGCAATGATACAATTTTTGCACAGGGTTATAGCGTTAGTGATATTATTCGTGTTCCGGTTGCGCATCATGATGGAAATTATTTTGCTGACGATGAAACACTTAAAATGCTTGAGAATGACGGGATGGTTGGATTCCGATACTGTGGTCCCGATGGAAAAGTAGATGAGGCTCATAATCTAAACGGTTCACGTAATAACATAGCAGGTATTTATAATAAACGGGGTACCGTCCTTGGTATGATGCCGCATCCTGAGAATGCTGTTGAAGAAATGCTGGGAGGAATTGGAGGTAGGCCAATGTTCGACGGTATACTTACTGGTCTTGAGAGGTTACTGACGTGAGTAAAATAACAGCTGAAATTATCGCTGAGCACGGACTGTCAGAAGAAGAATATCAAAACGTTATGAAGATCATGGGTAGGGAGCCAAATCTTACTGAATTAGGTGTCTTTTCAGTCATGTGGTCTGAACATTGTTCATATAAATCCTCCAAAAAATGGCTAAAGACGCTGCCAACTTCGGCGCCTTGGGTAATTTGTGGCCCTGGTGAGAATGCGGGCGTTGTAGATATTGGAGATGGCCAGGCCCTTATTTTTAAAATGGAAAGCCACAACCATCCAAGTTTTATTGAACCTTATCAAGGCGCTGCTACTGGGGTTGGTGGTATTTTACGTGATGTGTTCACAATGGGTGCTCGTCCGATTGCTAATATGAATGCGCTTCGTTTTGGATCGCCTGATCATCCCAAAACCCGACACCTGGTTTCTGGTGTTGTGGCAGGTATTGGTGGGTATGGTAACAGCATTGGAGTTCCAACGGTGGGTGGAGAAACAAACTTTGATCCAAGCTATGATGGTAATATTTTGGTCAATGCTATGACTGTGGGTCTTGTAGATACTAATAATATTTTTTATTCGGCTGCTACGGGTGTGGGAAATTCTGTGGTTTATGTTGGCTCTAAGACAGGTAGAGACGGTATTCATGGGGCAACAATGGCATCCACTGAGTTTAATCAGGATTCAGAAGAAAAACGTCCAACTGTTCAAGTTGGAGACCCATTTACAGAAAAACTTTTAGTTGAAGCATGTCTTGAATTAATGGCGACAGATGTAATAGTTGCAATTCAAGATATGGGTGCAGCTGGTTTAACTTCTTCGGCATTTGAGATGGCGTCTAAGGGCGGAGTTGGTGTGGAAATGAATCTTGATAAAGTTCCAGCCCGTGAAGTTGGAATGACAGCCTATGAATTTCTTTTATCAGAGAGCCAAGAGCGTATGTTAATGGTTATAGAGCCT
>CAJQSN010000072.1 GCA_905614355.1 uncultured Rhodospirillales bacterium
TCTTAATTAACCTGCCAATCGTTCACGAACCTCTTCAGAAACGGCTGCAGGCAACTCAGCATAATGATTAAAATGCATGGAAAATTGAGCCCGCCCCTGAGACATAGAGCGCAACGTATTTACATAACCAAACATATTGGCCAAAGGCACCATACACGAAATTACCCTCGCATTACCGCGCTGATCCATTGAACCAACGGCACCCCGGCGGGAATTTAAATCGCCAATAATGTCACCCATATAATCTTCAGGGGTTACAACCTCAACCTTCATAATCGGCTCTAACAAGCACGGCTTTGCTTTCATCACGCCTTCGCGGAAAGCTGCGCGGGCGGCGATTTCAAAAGCCATGACCGAGGAGTCAACATCGTGAGAGGCGCCATCATAAAGATTAATCTTGAGATCGGTAACCGGGAAACCTGCAAGAGGTCCTGTTTCGAGGGAGCTTTTAAAGCCCTTCTCAACGCCAGGAATAAATTCTTTCGGAACATTGCCACCCACAACCTTACTGGTAAATTCATAACCAGATCCAGGAGGTAGAGGTTCAAAAGTCACTTTAATACGGGCAAATTGACCGGAACCACCAGACTGTTTCTTGTGCGTGTAATCAACATCAATCTCAGATCTGATTGTTTCCCGGTAGGCAACTTGCGGTGCACCAATATTCGCCTCAACGCCGAATTCACGCTTCATGCGATCAACAATAATATCCAAATGAAGCTCGCCCATACCTTTAATAATAGTCTGGCCACTTTCTTCATCACTAGCAACCCGGAAAGAGGGATCTTCTGCTGCCAAACGTGACAAAGCTTGACCCATCTTCTCTTGGTCAACCTTCGTTTTAGGCTCAACAGCAATTTCAATAACAGGATCCGGGAACTCCATGCGCTCCAAGATCACCTGACTATTCGGTGAGGTCAGCGTATCACCCGTAGTAGTGTCTTTCAGACCAGCAAGTGCAATAATATCTCCAGCGCACGCTTCTTTAATATCTTCACGAGAATTGGAGTGCATCATCAGCATACGGCCAACGCGCTCGCGCTTGTCCTTAACTGTATTTTGTAAGTACGAACCCGCCTCAAGAACACCTGAATAAATGCGCACGAAGGTCAATGAACCGACGAAGGGATCGTTCATAATTTTAAAGGCAAGCGCTGCAAACGGCTCATCATCCGAACTTTTGCGTTCGATTTCTTCTTCACCGTCCATGCTGACGCCTTTAATAGCCTCAACATCGACAGGGCTTGGCAAAAAATCAACAACACCGTCGAGCAAAGGCTGAACACCCTTATTTTTAAATGCCGTACCATTAAGAACCGGCACAAATGCTGCCCCCAAAGTGCCCTTGCGGATACATGCTTTTAGAGTAGCTTCATCTGGCTCAGTGCCATCGAGATAGCCTTCCATCGCAATGTCATCTTGTTCAACAGCCGTTTCAACGAGCTTCACACGCCATTCGGCGGCCTGATCAGCCATATCGGCAGGAATATCAGAATAGACAAACTCAGCGCCCAAATCTTCGTCTTTCCAGGTAACCGCTTTCATCTTAACAAGATCGATAATACCTTGATACTCAGCTTCAGAGCCAATCGGCAATTGCGTAACCAAGGGAACGGCGCCGAGGCGATCAATAATCATCTCAACACACCGGTAGAAATCCGCACCGGTACGATCCATTTTGTTTACAAAGCAAATACGCGGCACATTGTACTTATCAGCTTGACGCCACACAGTCTCTGACTGGGGCTCAACACCAGCTACACTATCAAAAACGGCTACCGCACCATCCAAAACACGCAAAGAACGCTCAACTTCAATCGTGAAGTCAACGTGACCGGGTGTATCAATGATGTTAATTAGATGATTGTTCCACTCGCAAGTTGTTGCAGCGGACGTAATCGTAATACCGCGCTCCTGCTCCTGCTCCATCCAATCCATAGTGGCGTTACCATCATGAACCTCACCGATCTTGTATGACTTTCCGGTATAATAAAGAATACGTTCGGTTGTCGTTGTTTTACCCGCGTCAATATGGGCCATAATGCCAATATTGCGGTACTTTTCGAGTGAATGTGTACGTGCCATTTCTTTTTTCTTTCTTCCGAGCTCGGCTTACCAGCGGTAATGGGAGAAGGCTTTATTCGCCTCTGCCATCTTATGGGTATCTTCGCGCTTCTTTACAGCAGCGCCACGATTGTTAGCCGCATCCAGGAGTTCGCCAGAAAGACGCTCTACCATGGTATTTTCAGAACGCTTACGAGACAAATCGATAATCCACCGTAACGCCAATGCTTGCGAGCGGTCATTCCGTATCTCAACCGGGACCTGGTAAGTTGCACCACCAACCCGGCGCGACCTAACCTCAACCTGAGGCTTAATATTCACCAATGCTTCATGAAACAATGCAACAGGATCTGAACCTGCTTTTTTTTCTACATCATCAAACGCACCGTAAACAATTCTCTCGGCAACTGATTTTTTTCCATCAAGCATAAGACGATTCATTAGGCGCGTAATCACTAAATCTCCATATTTGGGATCTGGGAGAACTTGACGTTTTACTGCTGCGCGGCGACGTGACATACAATTATCCTTTACTTGGGCCGTTTCGTGCCATATTTAGAACGCCGCTGACGACGATCTTCGACACCTTGAGTGTCCAGTACTCCACGAATTATATGATAACGCACTCCCGGTAAATCTTTTACGCGACCACCTCGGATTAAAACTACACTATGCTCTTGAAGGTTATGACCCTCTCCAGGGATATAGGACGTTACCTCAAAACCATTAGTCAAACGCACTCTAGCAACTTTACGAAGCGCTGAGTTTGGCTTCTTTGGAGTTGTCGTATAAACGCGAGTACAAACCCCGCGTTTTTGCGGACAAGCTTCCATTGCAGGTACCTTAGTTCGTTTTACGGGCGCTTTTCGGGGCTTACGAATTAGTTGGTTGATTGTCGGCATTAGCCTCTTCAACTCCTTAAAATTTCAACACAGCACGCTTCTGATACCAACGTGCAAAAAAGACCAACGAAGGCCCTTTAACAGTGACTCTCGACGGACATCTACAACTTGCTGATAGTACTCCAAAAAAACATCGGGCTATCAGTTTACATTTCTTTTTTTTCAAGGGACTATCTGCGTCTAGGCGGAACACCTACCACCAGCAATCCCTAGGAAG
>CAJQSN010000073.1 GCA_905614355.1 uncultured Rhodospirillales bacterium
TTCAGGACCTAAAATATAGGCAGCTCGGCGAGGATGACGAAAACTTGGCAAGTCAATCGCGTCGTCAATAAGTTCTACACCAACCAAGTCACAGTCTTGAGGGAGAACCATATTTTCAACAGTGGGGAAAGTATAAAAAGGTACGTGTGTCGGAGCATTAGATGTGTCGGAACGTCTGCCTTCTCGAGGCTTATAGGTTGCATTAACAGTAAACATAAAATCTGCGCCAAATGCGTGGGCAGTTCGGAACAAACTACCTACATTCATAGTTTTACTAATTTTCTCAGCACCAATACCAAAATAACCGCGCAATATTATCTCCCTAATAAATTAACTGAATGGTAATATAATCTAATCAATTATTTTATACTGATTAAATGACTAGGAACACATGGTTATTCAACTACTGTCACCGCATCAGGAAGTGTAGCCGATTCGTTAATCGGCAAATGTAGTAAAGCTGCCAATACCCCTAGGGCAATAGCGATTTGCCATACCAAATCATATGAGCCCAGAGAGTCAAATAAATAACCGCCCATCCAGACTGACGTGAAGGCGCCAAATTGATGGGAACAAAATACAATCCCTGATAAAGTAGCAAGATACCTTATCCCAAAAATTTGACCCACTAGAGCTTGTGTTAAGGGAACAGTAGCTAACCACAAAAACCCAATACAAAAGCAAAAAATTAAAACTGAGGTAGTGGATATAGGAAAGAGTATAAAAGCTGTGATAACGATCGATCGAAGAAAATAGATAGTACTCAATAAATATTTTTTACTATATTTATCACCAAGATATCCAGCTAGGATAGTTCCTAATAAGTTTGTTATTCCTATCACGCTAATAGCTGCTCCGGGTAGCCAATCAGGCATATTCTGGTTTTGAAGATATGTTGGTAGGTGGGCCATTATGAACATAACATGGAAACCACAAACAAAAAATCCAGCAGAAAGCAGAAGATACCCAGAATGTTTACGTGCACGAACTAATGCTTGGCGGAGCGTTTCTGCATGTTCCTTCACCGTATCCGAATTTTTGCCCCTTAAAATGTAAGCACAAGGTATTGTTATTAGGAGCATAACTGCAAGTATCAGAAGCGCGTCCTGCCAACCATAAGTATTAATCGTGAATTGATTAAAAGGCGCCAATAAAATTTGTCCCCCAGTACCAATCCCACTGGCAATCCCAAAGAACATACTACGACGACTGGCTGGAACGTTACGCGCAATAACGGACATTAAAACTGCCCATGTAGTCCCTGCTCCAGTAATACCAATTAAAATACCGGCGCTTGCATGAAGTTCCCAAACCTGATCTGCATAAGCAAGCCAAACCAAACCTAGTGACTGAAAAAATCCAGCGATAGCTATAACACGACCAGAACCAAACTTATCTGCTAGCGCGCCTACGATGGGTTGTGAAATTCCCCACATAAGGTTCTGTACAGCGAGTGAAAGAGAAAAAGCAGCAATCCCAACACCAAAAGCCTCTGAGATTGGTGTCTGGAACAACCCAAAACTCTGGCGAGTGCCCATAGAAAACATCAGAACTAAGCTACAAATTGTGACTATTAGAATCACTTTCCACGTAATTCTCTCTTTTATAACTTCCACCAAATTGCTCTCCTCCAAAAAAATAAACAGCGTAACGCTAGTATTATTGTTTTAACGCTCAAAATTGTCTGGCGCAAACAACCGTATTATGCGGAGGGATATATTAGAATTATATAAATCTTATTGGTATGATTATTTTAAATCACTTAAATTTTCAAAAAATTTAAGTGATTCTGCATTTGCCAGAGCTTCGATATTCTTAATTGGACGCCCTTCGATTATATCACGGACGGCTAGTTCGGTGATTTTTCCTGACTTAGTTCTCGGTATATCGGGTGCAGAAATAATAATCTCGGGAATATGGCGAGGGGTACAATTCTTAAGTATACGTTGGCGGATAGCCTCTTGAAGAGCGTTTGTCAGCATGGCACCGTCTCTCATCACCACAAATAAAATTACCCTTGTGTCATTATTCCAAGACTGGCCAATACATAACGCTTCTATTACTTCATCAAATTGTTCAACCTCGCGATAAATTTCAGCTGTACCAATTCTAACACCGCCCGGGTTCAGCGTCGCATCAGAACGACCATAAATAATCATACCGCCCCGCTCCGTTAGTTTCACCCAATCGCCGTGGCACCAAACGTTTGGATAAGTCATAAAGTAAGCGAATTTATATTTGTTACCATCGTCATCTGCCCAAAAACTAATAGGCATCGAAGGAAACGGTTTTGTGCAAACAAGATCACCAGCTTCTTCCCGAAGAGAGTTGCCCGCCTCATCAAAAACGTCAACAGCCAGTCCTAGCGCACGAGTCTGAATTTCGCCACGCCAAACCGGACCAATTGGATTACCTAAAACAAAGCAACCGACAATATCTGTACCACCCGAGATCGATGCTAAGTGAAGATCGGATTTAATATTATTATAAACATAATCAAAACTCTCTGGAACTAAGGGAGACCCAGTCGACATCATGGATTTTAACGTACTAAGATCATGCGACTTAGACGGTCTAAGCTCCGCTTTCTTTACTGCGTCAATATACTTTGCTGAAGTCCCAAAATGGGTCATGCCCTCAGTAGCCGCATAATCAAAAATTATATTGCCGTCGGGATAAAATGGCGAGCCGTCATATAATAATAATGTAGCCTCACAAGCGAGACCGGAGACCAACCAATTCCACATCATCCAACCACACGTTGTAAAATAAAATACGCGATCACCAGGTTTCTCATCTGAATGCAAAAGATGTTCTGATAGGTGCTTCAGTAGTGTACCACCCGCACCGTGCACAATACATTTTGGCGCTCCAGTCGTACCTGAAGAATACATAATATAGAGCGGGTGATTAAAAGGTAATTGGGAAAACATTATTACCGAAGCATCAAAATTAGCAATAAAATTATCCCATAAAATGCTATTAACAATACCATCAATTTTCGGCGTAGGATTGCAATATGGAACAACAACTGTAGCCACAACCGAAGGAAGCTGGCTCAATATTTGAGAGGTTTTTGCAATAGAGTCATGGACTTTACCATTATAAAAATAACCATCGCACACAAACATTATTTTGGGTTCAATTTGACCAAACCGATCCAGTACACCCTGAACACCAAAATCAGGCGAGCAAGAAGACCAAATGGCACCCACACTAACGGCAGCCAACATGGCTATAATTGTTTGAGGCATGTTCGGCATGTAACCACCAACTCGATCACCTGCCACTAGGCCCATAGTTTGCATAGCTTGCGCTACGCGCGAAACCTCATTGTATAATTCTTTATGGCTAAACCTTAATTTTACCCGATTTTCGCCCCAAAAAACCAGTGCATCAGAACCATCCTTACGGCGCAGCAAATTCTCTGCATAGTTAAGTTTTGCATTTGGAAACCACACGGACCCGGGCATTTTATCTGGATTTTCTAAAACAGTTTTTCCCCATGTTTCGGCAATAACGTCAGCAAAACCTATCAACGATTGCCAAAATTTTTCAGTCTCTTGGATCGAAAATTCGTATAATTCCTCAAAATCACGTAAATTAATATTCCAATCGGCCTCAACAGCGGTAATAAAAGCCATTATATTAGAATGTTTAATTCTCTCCTCAGAGGGCTCCCATAGTATCTTTGTGTTCTGATCATTCATGATTGCTAACCTAAGAAATAATATTATCCAATTTGGAGAGATTATATCCAATATGCCAAAAGACACCACACATTGATGAAAACATAAGTGCTAATCCTCAAATACGAACTTGCTGGTTTTTAATAATTTTCTAGCTTACACAAAGTTAATGTTCCAAAAAAACACAATAGAGAAAAAATGGCTAAAACTCGCACCTACTACGCGAGGAGTAATTTAGATGCTTGCTTCTGGGATTTTTTTTGCTGGCCTCGGCGTCTCAATCCGCATAGCTTTCCGTGAGATTCTAACTGTTGAAGTTGTTTTTTTTCGTAACTTTATTAATCTAATTATCATGCTGCCGTGGCTGATTAAAATCGGTATTGCTGGCTTGAAAACAAAAAAACTGAGTATGCAGTTTTTTCGTGCAATAGGCGGGCTCATTTCAATGTTTTTTTTGGTTTGCTGGTTTTGGAGTTCTCCCTCTAGCCGAGGCTACCTCTCTTGGCTATACTGCCCCCCTGTTTGCAACCCTAGGAGCCGTGTTCTTCTTACATGAAGTTGTTCGCTTTAGGCGATGGTTTGCTATTTTATTTGGTTTTATCGGAACCCTCATAATCTTGCGGCCAGGTCTCCAAATAATTACTCCAGAAGCTCTATATATTCTTATTGGGGCCATTTTTGTTGCGGGTGGGTTTATGCTTGTAAAAATATTAAGTAAAACCGAATCGCCAACAACAATGGTTCTCTTTATGGCATTATTTTTAACGCCACTATCACTAATTCCAGCATTATTCGTTTGGGTCTGGCCAAGTACTGAAGCGTGGATTTGGCTTATTATGGTTGGTACAACTGCAACCTGTGGACATCTATTATTCAACCGAGCATTTGCTGTAAGTGATGTTACTGCTGTGCTACCTTTTGATTATTGTCGGCTAATTTTTGCAGCTAGTATTGGATTGTTTATGTTCAATGAAATGCCTGATATGTGGACATGGATTGGGGGATCAATTATTTTTAGCTCAACAATTTATATAGCTAATAGGGAATCGAAAAAGGCCGGGAATACCTCAAAGATAAAAATATCGACTGAAGAAGTACGTTAGAATAATTAAATGCTTCAACATATACAATCTTGGTTCCAAAGCCTACCAGCCACAATCCGCGGAGGCATCTGGATGATTCTTGCGGGTATTTTTTTCACTTTCATAGGTGTCATGATCCGAATGGCTAATAAAGAGGTTCATGTCCTAGAGATTGTTTTCTTTCGATATTTTATTAGTTTAATTATTATGGTTTCTTGGATGGCTAGGCGAGGCTTAAATGGTTTAAAAGGCAAAAATTTACCTATATTATTTGCCAGAAGTATCTCTAGCTATATTGGTGCAATATTCTGGTTTGCATCCATGATTTACCTGCCTCTAGCAGAAGCCACAGCACTTGGGTACACGGCTCCACTATTTGCAACTCTAGGTGCCGTGCTATTTCTAGGTGAGGTTGTTGGGCGCAGGCGTTGGTGGGCCTTGGCCACAGGTTTTATAGGTACATTGATTATCTTAAGGCCAGGAATAGAAACTATTACT
>CAJQSN010000074.1 GCA_905614355.1 uncultured Rhodospirillales bacterium
AGCTTTGGGGGTTTAGTTTGCTATAATCGTCATTGAATTGCTGCCCACCATCTTTTGTTAGGTGAACCGGAATTTGGTTATAATCTAGACCTTTCAAATTGAGAGCAATCCGTGCCCGATAAGCAGCACCTGAATTACCAAAATCATATAAAGTGATCATAAGCAGCCTCCCATCCGTTTATCATTTTTTCTTAGATTGCTTTTTTTTCTTTGGAACAACGCGCTTTTTTTTAGGCTTTCCTTCAGGTTCAAAGTCTAGCACAAAAAAACTTGCGCAAAGATCTCTAAATGTTTTGACATCACTCTGTTTCATACTTTCTTCTCCTATTAAGTTTTAATTCTTCTTACACCACTTAAACTTTAAATGATGTTAATGTTTCTGGAACGAATAAGTCTTCAGATCTCATTTTTTTATGCGTTACCCCCTGCTCATTACAATAACTAAGAAAAGTCTCTAACGTGGCACGACTACCTTCTATACCATAAGGCCAATAATCGCCATCCGGAAAAAATTCCGCCTTAGTTTTTTCGAAAGTATCCGGCAACCACGGCAAAGGGATACGCGACACATTTATATCGGACATCCGTTCCACCATCTTATCTTTAGCCGCCTCAAATGCTGTCATTAAGTTTACAGCAATCCAAGGGTTTTTTTCATACACATCTCGTTTAATAGCAATCGTATGCATAATTGGATAAACACCAGTTCTCTGAAAATAGTCAAGTTCAATTTCTCTATGATTAGGCATAAGTCTCTGTAATCTGCCATCACCAGACAAGAAGACATCTGGGGGGCGGGCAGAAATAATAGCATCTAATTCACCCTTTAATAGTAAGTCAGTGAGAGAAGTATTGGAAACCGGAGTAATTTTAATATCTTTTGGAACGTTTGTTTTACCCATTTCCATACGGCCAGGCTGGTTCACTCCCCCTTGCACCCACTCAACTTCATTCAGTTTTGCTCCACCTTCGTGGTGAAGCCATCCCCGCGCATACACTGTCGCTGTTTGTGTCCACTCTGGAACACCAATCCGGCAGCCCTTAAGATCACTAGACTTTCTAATTTTACCATCATTTCGGATATAGAAAGCAGAATGGCGAAACATTCGGGAAATAAAGACGGGAATGCCAACTATTGGTGGGTCATCCTGAGATCTTAAAGAGCAAAATTTTGCCAAAGATAACTCTGAAACCTCCCATTCATAAGCATTTGCAAAACGAAAGAAGGTTTCCTCAACCTGGAACTGTAAACAGGTAAGATCAATGCCCTTAGGTTTTATTTCTCCGGCCATCAAGGCGCGCACATGGTCGTAATCTTCAATAGCCAATGTCAATGGTATATCAGTCATGTTAAATCCCTAGTTTTTTTCAATATTACCCAATAAGATGTATAATCACTTGCCTTCCTTAGCTAATAAACCTGATTTCACCATTCCAAAGATGCACAAATAAATTTAAAATGGCTATTATGTGATTATATCAGTTAGGCTTCGATTATTATATAAAACGTTTAGATAAAACAAATTAATAAAGTTGCAAGCAATATGTATCGAGGAGAAAGGATCATGAATAAAGAAAACCTAGTAAAAAATATGAATTTTTCTAGAGTATCTGTTATTGAAAAAGGTCCTGACTTATGAAGTTTGCTTATTTTTCTCACGTTTGGCGGAAAGAAAATATGACCCCACACGAACGCTATGAACTCCTCTGGCGGGAGTTAGAACTCGCCGACGATCTAAAGTTCGACTATGGCTTTTGCGTGGAGCATCACTTCAGCCCGGGAGAAAGCTGGATGTCAGCCCCTAGCCTTTTTACAGCGGCTGCAGCAATGCGCACAAAGCATATGAAAGTAGGTCCGATGGGTTATGTTGTGCCACTCTACAATTCACTCCGTTTAGCCGAAGAAATTGCAGTATTAGATCAAATGTTAGATGGACGTTTTGAAATTGGATTAGTACCAGGTATCAATCAACGCTATTTTGGCCCGTTTGGTCTAGATTACGATGATCGTAAAACACCGACTTTAGAATATATTGAATATTTGCGTGCTGCGTACGGAGAAACTCAACCATTTTCATTTGAAGGCCAACACCACGTCACCAAAAGTGCGACTTTATCGGTTCAACCGGTACAGCGTCCCCACCCCCCCATTTGGATGCAAAGCCGTGATCCAGATACATTAGAATTTTGCGCCAAAAATGGTCTTAACACTGGCTACTTTGTAGTATATCCGCGCAAAGATGCGGCGCCGCGTTATCGTAAGTTCTTAGAAGATTGGAAGAAGGCTGGCTGGACCCACAAACCTAATATTGCTTACAGCACACTAGTTTATGTTGATGAAACTGATAAAAAAGCAATCGACACAGCCTTAAAACACGCGGCCCGCGCCTATGAAGGGTTTTTGCCCTCAGCCCTTCCAGACGAAAGTTTTGAGAGTCGAGTTAAACGTTATACCAAAAAATTTAAAGAGCGCGGTGAAGATGGTGCTGCAGTCATTATGGCCAATATTTTCAATCCGGAGTACTTGATGGATAATGATTTAGTCTTCATCGGATCCCCTAAAACGGTTACAAAAAAATTACGGAAATATGCTAAAGAGGGTGTCTTCAATACATTTATGGGAGAATTTAATTTTGCAGAATTAGAAGAAATAGATGTAATGCGATCCGTTAAATTATTTGGCGAAGAGGTCGTACCTGCACTGCGCGATTTCGAACCTTATTGAAAAAAATACTTATTAAAATAATTATATAAAGCAATCATTTGAGTGTTATAGTAAAGACGGGCCGTCCCATGGCGTGGCAAGACAAGGAACGGCCCTAATAGACGATGAAGAGAGGGGAATATCCCCTAACCCATCTCCTACTATCTTGCGCTTCCACTTTGGCACAAGCGCAAGAATATTTGTGTACATATAACGAGCAACAAATAACTAGAACCACCATCAAGTGCTCTCATTGGCTGGTAGCTGGATTGTGCTATGGTTTAAGCACCGAAAAAAAGTTGCTATCCCTGTGGAGCGCAGTGGTACATAAGGTTTAGCGTATTGCCCACACAGACGCTTGATCTTGTACATTGCGCTATGGCTCACACAACCAACTGGAAAATAAATAGTATCAGCTTTAACAATGGCACTCGCCAATTCATCTAATGAACTCTCAACTCCACCATCATGATGGATCAGCTTACCGTTAAAATTCTCAACCAAGGAGCGAAGCCGCGGAATAACCTGCTGGCGGCCACCAACATACAAGAAACAACGACCGTTTAAATCAAGGGAAATGTTGGATCCACAGGGCTCTTTATTTATTAGCGTACTCTCTAATAAATCATTCTCATCCGACATTGTATCAACTAACTCACTCAGCTCAGTTATCTGATCGGTTTGTCCACGAACTGTGACCCAAGTCTTCTCTAATTCCCCAACTAATTGCTTTATTTCATTTTGTAAAAGGGGGATTGACTTACATTCACAAGTTGAACTTTGGGCAATAGGGTTTGTATCTTTAATTCTAGTTTGTCGGCTATTGGCCAATAATTTCTTTTCTAATTTTTGAATTTTGAATTCTTTGACATAGATCTTTGTCGTAAATTTCTTTCTTTGTTGGCCGATCTTCTTTTCGAGGCTAGCTAACTCTTTTTCTTGATCTTGTAATCGACTTATATCAGCTCGATTTGATGCTCCAACCAAATGAGATAACATGTGTACATCTGCAAATATTTTTTCAGAGAGATCTTCATTGCATATAGGGTGAGTAAGAAGAGCCCAATAAGGGCTCGGTATATTTCCAATTTCCAAGGAACTCTTCCAAAACTCTTCGAGCTCAACCGCAGTCTTCAAAGGTCTTGTCTTTTTAATAACACTCGAATGTCGTTTGTCTAATAATTTTTGGACCCTTTTAGCAATTCTCCCCTCATTTTGGGATTCATGTGCAAAAAAACCATGAAGTTGGTATTCTGTTGAGAAACCGCTAGGAACTACTATACCTAATTTCTTTGCTAGATTGACTAAGTCTAAGAGAGTAAGGCAAGTGCCTACTATCGAACATTGCCAACCTTCAGTTAACTCCCAAATGGGTTTGCGCCGATTCAAAGAAACTATATTTTTATCGTCCTTGGAGATACTTAACACTGAAATCTCTTTTTTTATTAACATTCAATTTTCACAACGAGCACATTACGGAGGTGAGCAATACACTCAAGTAAGGAAATCAAAATCAGATTATAACTGAGAGTTTATTCGCTCATAGCGATTCTAATATTCTTTGCGGGGCTGATATGCCGTAAGGATCATCTGGGCAATTGTCTGAGAAACCAGGTTCTTCATACCACGCCTCAACTATTCCATCATTTAATATTGCAGCATAACGCCACGAACGCATGCCAAATCCTTCTGGACCCTTTTCAACTAACATCCCCATTTTACGCGTAAACTCACCCGCACCATCAGGTATAAGTTCAATGTTTCTAACACCCTGTGATTTACCCCAAGCATTCATGACGAATGCGTCATTTACAGCTATGCAATAAATCCCATCCATACCATTTTTCTTAAAATCAGGATAAAGTTTATCATAATCTGGCAATTGAAGCGTAGAACAGGTTGGCGTAAAGGCTCCTGGCAATGAAAATAGTACTACTCTTTTATTCGAAAAATATGAGCCACTACTTCGCTCTTCCCAGCGAAATGGATTATCCCCTCCAACTGAGCCATCTCTTATCCGAGTTTTGAAAATTACATCTGGAACCTTTTTATTAAGCACTACATTCTCCTATCGTAAGTATTTTAAATTACACACATCCACAGTAAAAATATTTATATTTTATGAAATAGAGATTAGTGGGACATTGAACTTGGCTTCATTAATTCTGTTATAGACATCGGCTCTACATGCATTTTTCCGCAAACTGGCAGCAATAATCCGGCATCCCGCATAGCATCACCATAACCATCGAATATTGGTATTGCATTATCGGCTGCAGCAGCAGTCAGAAAATCCAGTAATTCCATATTCCCCAACCGGTCAGAAAAATGTTGGCTTAACGAAAATAACTCTAGTAATTTTAACTCGTCTTGAGTCAAATCCGGATTACAGGAACAATTTATGTGCAAATCTCTTGATAAGCCCGTGAAAACTATTTCCATTAGAAATAGTAAATTAGAGCCAGCGCGCATGGCGTTACATTTTTTAAACCCCTCAATAAGAGTTTTAG
>CAJQSN010000075.1 GCA_905614355.1 uncultured Rhodospirillales bacterium
GATGTTACTTGGTGGGATGGATAGCGATGCCGAATACAAGTATCAATCCTGGCCTGATAGGTTGTACGTCATCTCGCCCGATGGTAAAATTGCTTATCAAGGTGGTATGGGACCACTCTACTTCGATGTCGACGAGTTTGGACAAGGGTTAAATAAAATCGTGACCGCATAGTTGCCTTCGGCGCAACTCACGCTGCTTTTGGTAAAAAAGCTTGATGATCTTTAACGTAACCAAAACTGAATCAGAGTGGCGGATGACATTATTTGATGAACCCGCTTATCCGGCTACTAATGGCAAACGGACGCCGCCGTCTCCCAAAGCAAAGATAAAACCAACCGAGATGTCCCCCTGGTTGGCGCAGTCGCGTGTATTGCCCACCGGAAGGTTGAATTAAATCTTTGCATTTTTTTTACACGTTAAATAAATACTGTAATATAAAGTGGAGCGAGACTAATGTTGGAATTGTATTACCTAAAAGAAACAGATTCAGTTTGTTCGAACCGTGCTGTAATTGCACTGGCTGAAAAAAACATCGAGGATTGGACACCGCGTTTTATTAAGCTCCTCAATGAGGATCATTTCGACAGTGACTATCTAAGATTAAATCCCAAAGCTGTTGTGCCTACATTGGTTCATGATGGAAAACCCGTTCGGGAGTCATCCATTATTTGCGACTACATTGATGAATTAAAGTCTGACCCTCCCCTTAAGCCAGAAAGTTTGATCGACCGCACATATATGAGGGAATGGATAAAGACTTCGGATGAAGTTGGATTTCCCGGCGTTGCCGCGTTGAACTTTGTAACCCGCTTTAGGTCTGTTATTCCCATCGAAAAGCTAGAAAGCCTGTGGGGAAAACAAACCGACTTGGAAAAAACGTTACGTCAACAATCCGTTATGCGAACCGGGATAAACTCCGAATGGGTGTTACGCGGATTAGTCGGATGGGACCAAATATTTAAAAAAATGGATGAAACTCTGTCCGATGGACGTTCTTGGATTATGGGCGACCAGTTAACGCTCGTCGCAGTCTGTTATGCGCCTCTCGTAAAAGTTTTGGACATGATTAAATGGCTTGTCATCTGGTTTAAAGGCCGCCCACATGTCGCTCGATGATGGGATAATTTTGGTAACCGGCCTAGCGTCTTAGGGTTAGATGAATATGAGGGCCACACTGCAGACCTGAATTCAGACCATGCAAAGGCAGGTTTGTTATTAGTTGAAGAGGCGCGGGATCGACTGTATATGTATAACCATTCTCGAATTCAATTTCGTTTATTATTAGAAAATTTATTTAAATAGGGTAACCAGCATGCTTGAACTATACCACCATGGCTCATCAGTTTGTGCGGCCAAAGTACGCATGTACATGCATGAAAAAAAGTTGGACTGGAACGGTCACTATATTGATATTCTCAAAGGTGATCAGTTTGATCCACATTATTTAAAACTCAATCCAAAAGCTGTAGTGCCGACGCTGGTGCATGATGGTGAGATTATCTGTGATTCCACAGTGATCTGTGAATATTTGGAAGATGTTTTTTCGGATCACCCTTTGCGCCCAACAGATGCATTGGAACACGCCCGCGTTTTTTATTGGACAAAGGCGGTGGATGAAGAGCTGCATCCGGCTTGCGGTTTTATAACTTTTTTGTGTTCCCATCGACATATCGTCATGAGGCTGGGAGAGGAAGGCGTGCAAGAATTTTTGGACGCTACCCCGGCACTTTCTGTTACAGCCGGTTGGCACGAAACAAAGAAGACGATCGTGAGAATGGGTTTCGAAGCGGCAGGTGCTGCTACAAAAGTGAAACTTTATGATCTCTATCTTCACAAAATGGAAGACGTGCTGGCTAATCGTAAATGGCTTGCGGGAGAGAATTTTACTTTTGCCGACATAGCGTTAACGCCTTATGTCAACCGGCTCGATATGATGGCGTTATCGGGAATGTGGGGGAAAGGGCGATTGCCGAATATAACGGACTGGTTTTCACGCATCAAATCACGCCCGAGCTTTAAACCCAGCTTCCTCGATTGGTGTCCAAAAGATCTGACAAATGATCTTAGGAATTTTGGTTCTCAAAGTTGGCCGGAAGTTGCCCAAATACTAGATATAAAATAATAACCGGAACCTGTATAAGAAGACCACCATGTCGTAGCTTATGTACATCATACAACTTATTTTTTGCCCGATCATGCGCCCACTTAATCATACCAGAGGCTCTTGCCGCATCTGTGCAGAGGTATTCAGCCGTGGGTTGTAATGCCAACCCGTCAAAAGTCTGGGTGAACAGCAACTTTGTGTTGCCTAATTAGAGACACTTTCATCGCATTCAGAGACTGGTTCGCATTTGTTTGATAGCACCCCGAGGTTGACTTTATGAGCGGTAATCCCTTGGCCAAGAATTTACCGCTGAGGATGTTGGCAAAGCCTTTGTTGATCCGGCATTGTCATCTAAAACCAGGACTGCTATTATTATAGTTGATAGCAGTAATATTGCCGCGGCGCCTAGTTATTAATTAAAGGTAAATTATGTCTCTAACACCCCTCGAAATAATTGGTGAGCCGCTCTATTTTATTGCCGCAGATGCATCGTCGGCAGGTTTCCCTATACCGCCTAATCCGCACGGACAATCACTTCGAACCTGGGTGCGCAGTCTTGGCGGCATGCAAAAAGAGGCACTGGTTATCTCCGCTGCAACCGGGACTGCATGGCGTTTTGCCTGTGATGAAGGTGCTCATCTCGGCGGTCATAACCAGGCGCCAAACCCATTGACCTATCTCAGTGCAGGCATGATTGCCTCTTATATGAACGAGATAACGGCGCTTGCCGACCAACGTCAAATTGAGCTTCGAGATCTGGAACTCGTGCTCGATAACCATTATTTCCGCGAAGGCGATTTTCGTAAAGGCAACATGAGCAGCGATGCCTTACCGCCTAAAATCAACGTTATTTGCGAAGCCGATTGTGATGACCAGACTTTAAATACGTTGGTCTATGAAGCCATTGCCGCCTCACCGCTCAGTGGTTTGGCCCGTGGCAGTCATCCGAGTTTGTTTGCGCTGGTCCATAACGGAGTTGAGCTTAGACCTAAAAACCTGACGCCTCTCGGTAACCCGCCTTTTGCTAATCCCGGCGATAACTTTCCAAACTTAAAGCCTATGGCCAATAGCCCGGCGGTTCCCGACCTTATTCAATTGATGCCCGAAAAAGGCTCGGCAGTTGACGCGCTGATAAAGTCACGCACGCCGTCACCTGAGTTAGATGATAGCAAGCTCCTGCTTCATATGCATAGCAATTGCCAACTTCGACCGGACGGTGTGAAAGAAATTTTAAAAGAGCAATTTGCCAATGACGTGCCGTCTTGGCGTTATCTATCGGATGAAGGAAAGGGTTTTGGTGGCGAAGGACGGGCCCCTGATGCGGCATCCTTAATTTCGGCAGGTGTCGCGCTTTGTTTCATGACCCAGATGGGCCGCTTTTCTCATATGGCAAAATTACCGCTTAATGAGTATAGCATTATCCAAGACACTCACTTCTCCCTCGGTGGGGCTTCGGGCAACACCGGCCAAATTGGTATTGCCAAGCCGGTTGAAACTCATGTTTTCCTAGAGACGGATGCAGATGATACAACCGCTCAACAAATCCTCACCGTCGGCGAAAAAACCTGCTTCCTCCACGCCTTTTGCCGCAACGATCTAAAACCAAAAGTTCGCACAACCAAATCCTCCCGCGCGGCTTAAGCGTCTGATTATCTAGACAAATAGGTTTGGATCCGGATTAAGTCCGGGATGATATACGTAAGGACGTCCATGAACAGAGAGAGACGGTAAAAAACGTCAGTATGGCGGAAAGGGTGTCCTCCAACTATCCTAATTTATTAATATATATTAATGGATTATAATTGATAGTTTATCCGACCCACGCCCTTCTGCAATTCTACTTCCAGTTTCCGTGGAGCATCATAATGCTGGCCGCTTGTCTGAGGCTGGAAGCATTTGTAATCAGAGGGTCCCGAGTTCGAATCTTGGTGGCGGCACCACTTTTATCCGTTAAAATCAAAAAATTATGTCAAGTGATAATAAAGAGTACTTAACGTATATCCTGTTGGGCCTACACTTGAGCTAACATTTGAAACGTTTTCTAGGGATTTTAGTAAACAACCACATTTATCCTACCCACGTTAATCATCGTGCTTAAATCAGCGCTCCCTAAATTCTTGCTAAATTTAGTAACTACAGTATCCAAAGTAGAATTTTTTCGATTCCATCAATTACACCCATCTCATTTCTCGCTTCAAACTACAAAGAGACGCCGTCCTTGCCGAGTGACGCCAACTTTGTGCGGTATAATGGAGACACTCTCATCGTATTCAGAGACTAGTTTACATTCGTCTGACAGTACCTTTTTTTTAGCTTTGTTATAAATTTTCTGCGTTTCACAATTAATCTTGAGCTTATAATTAAATTGACCGTCAATATTTATTGGCTAACATAGTAGCTGTCTATATTGGGTAAAACGGATATTACAACTTAATTTTCTTTGGATAGGAATGGAGATAATATGTTTCTAGACAATTACTGGTATTGCGCTGCACTACCTCATGAAGTCACAGTTAAGCCACTGCGCCGGGTGATTTGTAATCAACCGGTAGTTATATTTCGTGGCTCTCAGGGATGTCTAGTCGCTCTGGAGGATAGGTGCTCCCATCGTCAGGCTCCTTTGTCAACAGGAGATGTGCGGGGTAATAATATTCAATGTGCTTACCACGGTTTTGTATTTGATAATACAGGTGTATGTGTGCACATTCCTCATCAGGACACCATTCCAAGCAGGGCTAATATCCATGCCTATCCGGTAGAGGAGAAGTGGGGGTTTGTTTGGATTTGGCGAGGCGATTTAAAAAAAGCCAACGCTGCGAAAATTCCCAATCTTCCGTGGACCACCGATGCAGGGCGAAGCCCTGTTTATGTTTATTTTCACGTGAAGGCTAATCACCAATTGGTTGCTGATAATTTGTTAGATATCTCTCACGCAGATTATTTACACTCAAGTACACTCGGCTCTAAATCTGGCATTATGGGTGGCCCTCAACCCGATAGTTTGGAGTTCAGGACTTGGCAAGAGGGAGATGAAATTCATAGCTATAGAAAACTTACAAATGTTGAGGTTGCTAGTTTTCCAAAAAAGTGGGGAAATTTTTCATGCAACGTGGACCGGACTAATATTCAAATGTGGGAAGCACCAAATACTGTGCATGTACACCTCGAATTTGAGAATAATGAGAATAAGATACTCATCAATCATGACCATATAATGACTCCCGAAACCGAGACTTCAACCCACTATTTCATGGACTTTACACGTAATTTTGGTATTGAAGGGGGTGAATATCCAACGGATGACGATATTTATAACGAACAGTATTCGGTAATTAGCAAAGATGATTTACCGATGGTAGAGGCTCAGCAAGAAAATATTAATCTCTGTACAGGTGTTGTTGATGTTCCAGTTAAGGCTGATAAACTGATTAGCGCGGTGCACCGTCAGTTAGCAGATATGTACTCATCACGAGCGATTAGTATTCCGTCTTACGTTTTGGTAAAACGGTAGCAGGAGGAAATCTATGCTTGAACTTTACTACCTCGAAGAAGCTGATTCAATTTGCTCTAACCGGGCTTTGATGACGTTAGCAGAGAAGGGAATTGACAATTGGGTTCCTCGAAATTTGGTGCTGTTGAACCGAGATCAATTTAAACCAGAATACCTCAAACTCAATCCCAAGGCTCAGGTACCAACACTTGTACATGATGGCAGGGTTATCCGAGAATCTTCTATTATTTGCGATTATATTGATGATTTAACACCGAACGCGGCGCTCAAACCTACAGATCCAGTTGATAGAGCCCATTTACGAGAATGGATTAAAGACTCGGATGAATCTGGATATCAAGCCACGGCATCGCTTAATTTTGTTACTAAGTTTCGCTTAGAAATTCCTCTAGAACAGATGGAAGAACGCTGGAGAAAAGTGCCTGACATAGATCGCCTTCATCGCCAGAAATCCTGTGTATATGAAGGATTGGATTCTCCGTATGTGTTACGAGCGATTGGTGCCTGGGAGAGAACCTTTAGAAAGATGGAAGAAACCCTTTCCGATGGGCGGCCATGGATAATGGGTGATCAATTTAGCTTGGTTGAAACCACTAATGCGCCATTTATTAAGGTTTTAGAAATGTTAAGGTTATTGCACTTATGGCTGGATGGTAGGCCTAATGTTCAGCGGTGGTGGGAAAGTATAGCCGTTCGACCGAGCTATAAGGCTTTGGAAGAATATCCTGGCCAAAGCGAGGATAATGAAGCCCCCCATGCCAAAGCTGGCGCAGTGGTAGCAAATAAAATCGAGGAACTTCTGGAGTATTATCGGGAAACTATACCACAACCCTAGATTAGGATTTGCCTGCTACACGGCGGAAGCTGAATCGAACTCCGATATGCCGTCAGTCAGTGGGTCCGGTCACGGCAAAGTGGCTATAGGTCGCCGATGCAGAAATGGGCCATATGCACGACAGCTTCGGCACTGTGGTAATCACCAAATTCCGCCGTTGCATCCTTGCCGGCGTACATTCTAGCGATTCCTGCACCACCGGGGTGATGGGGGGCCCACTCGGTAATGTCGTAAACTTTTCCTGAGATGACGACCCAACAGTCATCTTTGGTGTTATGCTGAGCAACCTCTTCGCGCGTGATACAGCGCATTCCTTCGGCTGGGCTAGCCGGCGTCCAAAGCTTCTGCGTGATCGCAGCATAGTCGGCCTTGGCAGCCCGGCGGAAGTCCCACGGCCCCAGTCTCTTGGGAGGCAATTCGGTGCCAATATCGCGGGCATCATACGCATAGATCCAGTCGTCATTTTCACCGCCGCGTTTGTCATGGGCGAAGGCGGGGCTCACACGCTCGTCGAGTCCTTCAAGCAGCGCCTTCTGCTCTGCGGTGTCTCTGGCCCGCAAATGATCGAAGGCGAATTTGGAGCTCAGTTGAAAGCGGGTGGTGCGGTAGTGCCGAACACGTTCGTAGTGCAACAATGCTGTCGCCACATCGTGGCCGTGCAGGGCAAAAGCGCTAGAGAGTGCAGCGGCATCCTCGAAGGATTGCGCCGCACCCTGACCAAATGTCGGAAGCATTGGATGCGCCGCGTCGCCCAGCAAACAGACGCGGCCCTGCACCCAGGTATCGAGCGCATCTCGATCATAGAGGCCCCATTTGGTTGGGCGAACGACGGCCCCGGCCAGAGCGACGAGGTTGTCTCGGCTGGGGCTTTCAGCGAACGCCTCGTCGACCTCACGAACAATCTCCTCCTGGCTGACCGGAAACCAGTCACCTTCCTCCTGCTCAAACTCTGTTGATTCGGGCTCGTAGTGGGCGATCCAAACGTTCAGCAACTCGCCCTTGCGCACCCAATAGGTGGTCACCGCACTTGTGTCGGTCTTATAGCGGTCCATGCTGAAGGAGTCGATGGGATTGTTGTCCAAAGGGCTGCCGTCGGCCTTGCGGAGCGCGGCAACGTCCGCCCGTGGAATGAGCCCACGAAAGCAAATCACCTCAGTCCAGCGCCTGGGGCGCGAGCTCGGCCACGCCAACCCCAATATGGCGGAGTTGATCCCGTCGGCACCCACGAGAATATCGCCCGTTGCGACCAGGCCATTCGAAAAGGTTGCCGTCACGTCGTCCGCGGTCTGCCGCAATCCTGTCAGCTTGCTGTCCATGTGGACAGCAATCGGGCAAGGTTTTCCGCTGTCGGAGCCGAACTCGAACACCCGTTTATAGAGGCACATCAGCAGGTCCAGCCTGTGCATGTGATGAAACCCGACGCCGTCGCCCGCGGCGGTAACATGATCGAACGGCCTCTCTGTCATGCTTCCATCTTCGTTAAACTGCCGCGACGACACCAGAATTGCCGCCCGGCCGCCGTCGATCGCCCCCTGGGGGCTTTTGGGGTTTCCACCATCGAGGTCGACACCCAGCCAGCGGCATATCCGAGCCCCGTTAGGCGGGATATTCAACCCAGCGCCCGCGGTGGTCGGCTCTTTGGTCTGTTCGTAGACATCGATCGATGAGAAAGCGCCGGACTGTCGCAACGCCAACGCCGTCATCAGCCCGCCCATTCCCGCACCAACTATTACTGCTCGCATAATGTAGTCCTTTCAGGCGGGCAATGTTTCGGTCACCCACGTTGCCGCGCGATCAAAATGTATGTCGCCTAATTGTAGTGAACGTCCTACGAATTACTCTAGCCCAACGTTTTAAAAAATCAAGGTTCCAATCTGATTAATCATGTGATCGGCAATTCGTCCAAAGGCTTGGGAGAGTTAAGATTGAGAACCAAGTGACTGAGTTAGAACTTATTTTTAGTACGCTACAATTACTTCAGCTACTCATTACCGCTTAGATAAGGAAAGATAATAAATTAATCAAATCCAACCTAACAACCCAACACCTCTTACATCAACATCGCCATGTATTTTCTATACTCTGCAATAGCGTCAGCTTGAGCTTTAGTCCAATCCTCTTCGCAGTCTGAGCCAAAGTTTATGACTACTATGATAGACTGAGAACCTAACCCTCGATCTAATTCTATCTTTGCAATTTTATTCTTTAGTTTAGTACTCAAGGTCAACCCTGCCTTCTCTCAAGAGCTTCGATAAGCTGTTCCTTAGCTGAACGATCTGCTGAAAACTTATCCAACCATTTTCTCTGATTTCTCAGAACTTAACCTTTCGCCTACTCCAAAACCTCGCACCCTTCCCTATAACTCAGACGTCTCTCATATCTTGCAATACACCTCAACAAGGGCAGTCACACCGCTCGCTTCATCCGGCGTGATGTCGCCACCAGCTACCGCCTCAAGTATTCCGGCCATCACACGGCTTGCACCTTCTGAGTTAGTCATGTCCGGCTTAGGGCAGGCCTAACTCTCTTTGGTGAACAAATACGTTCCAGGCATAGCCTCATAGCCGTCATATCACCGCCCGACCATGCGCCCACCAAGTCAAATCAGGTTTTCCTCTGACAGTGCCAGTATGAAGCTATTTCGTAGACATATTTAAATAAATATAAGATTAATTGATGAAGGTCGGCAAAGCTTGTACATGCACGATATTATTTATTTTTTTATTAAGTTTACAATAAAAGAGAGGCCCCGCAATCAAGTCTGGAAGTTAAAAATTATTTTTTAGTATCGAGTAACAAACTCCCCTATCCACAAACTACCCAGTGAAATATCAAGAGATTATTTTAGACTGGGAAGTTGATTTAGAATTTTTAATACAATGTAAGGAACCCCAAATCCCATTTTAGAGGGGTGAAAAGTCGTTTTGCTGCTTTAGTCAGTTAAAGATATTAATCAAATCTGCCTCGCCAGAGTAACGGCGGCTTGGGAGCCGCCAGATACCAAAAAACACCATAAGCGGATAATTGCTCCCGGAGCATTTTGCACGCGTTGGGCTGCCTCATCACGATGAGCAATCTCGTCGAATTGACACTCACTCAGAACCGAACGAACGATTACTAATTCCGGATTGTGTTCAACGATTGGTTGAAGAGAATCGAGTTGATTTTGATAGTGTTGACTTACAAATGTCTCAACCGCCTCTATGGTGTAAAAGGTCATGTTGGGCCCGCATAATGCAGGTATCGCACCTGTAAAAAATCCAGCAGTCCTCCATACTGGGAGGAGCCAACTTCGGTGTTTTAGGGAGAGTAGACTTTCGATTTTGTTTAAGTGTTTCAATTCGGTTTCAAGGTGGCGTCGGGCAAACGTGCGAACCGAATTATTAACGCTAACGGTTAGTATGCCCCGGTAAATCCAAACGGCACCGGTTTCACCCGCGTGGTCCGTACGAAGCTCTCTGGTTAACCAGTCAGGATATAAAACCTTGATCATCGATACCCTTCGGTAGAGAGAGATCCGGGTTTGTTCGCGACCAGTAAATAATTCACAGCTACGTTCTCAGAAATTTTCCATTCTCGCGCCAGTGGGTTGAACGTCACGCCCGTAATATCGTGGACGGCCAACCCGTTATTTGAGACCATCTTGGAGATTTCGGTGGGTTTTAGAAAACGTCCCCATTGATGGGTTCCGCGCGGTAACCAGCGTAAAACGTACTCGGCGCCCAGAATTGCAAGCGCAAATGCACGCATCGTGCGATTGAGCGTAGCAACAATCATCAGCCCACCGGGTCGCACCAGAGCAGCGCAATCCTTAATCAACCGTTTTGGTTCCAAAACATGTTCCACAACCTCCAGATTTAGTACCACATCAAAAGTCTCCGTATTGTCTACTGCAGAACTAGCCGTGCCGTGCCGATAGTCCACAACTACGCCAGCATCCGATGCATGGCGTTTTGCTATCTCAATATTCCTTGCTGTGGCATCGACCGCGACTACATGGGCGCCCAACATAGCTAGGGGCTCGGAGATCAGGCCTCCGCCACATCCGACGTCAAGGATTTCCAAGCCAGTAAGCGGCGGTGTTTCATTTGTACTCTGACTAAAAAATCGGGAAATAGACGCGACAATGTAGTCGCGCCGAGTTTTATTAAATGAGTGCATGGCCCTAAATTTACCATCGGGATCCCACCATTCTGAAGCTAAATTCTCGAATCGGGCGATTTCGGCCGCATCAATAGTTCTATCGCCAAAGGCTTGGTCAACTTGATCTTTTACAAGCAAGTAATTTCCTCTTCAAATTATTCGTTAATTAATAACCTTTTTCATATTTGTACGAGTGCGGTCTGAAGACCAGATCACTCGAATGAACTAAGGTAACTATTGTTTCGTGCTATCATCAGGCTCATAACCTGAAACTGATGGGTTCAGACCTTAGGTCCGCAACCACTCATTTCATTCCAATGGACGGCATGTTCCAAATTAAAATGAAGACGGTTTCATTTCTTAGAGATTTAACGATTACGCTTCAAATTTATTGACTATGATAATAGGTCGTTTTGTGCTGACCAAATCTTTACTTTACTATTTGGAAGTAGAGGTTAAATATATTCAACATTTACTGATGAGAACGATCTGAATGTCTGATACCAATTATCCCAATATACTGAGTCCATCCAACTTAGGTGTGGTCCCATTACGGAATAGAGCAATGGTTGCACCCATGACCAGAGTAAGTGCTTCCTCGCAAGGCGTGCCAACAGATATCATGCTCGAGCATTACCGGAGCTTTGCCAAGGGAGGGTGGGGACTTATTTTTACAGAAGGGACCTACACAGATGAAGGGCCTTCTCAAGGTTATCGTAATCAGCCGGGTATAGCTACGGAGGAACACCGTGATGGATGGTCAAAAATCGTCGACGCTGTACACGGAGAAAATACACCAATTTTTCAGCAGCTTATCCATGCGGGCGGTCTGATTCAGCATAACAATTATGTTTCGTCTGCTATCGCGCCGTCTGCTGTCGACCAATTAGGGAAAATGCTACCACATTATTTTGGGGATGGTATGTTTGCAGTACCCCGCGAGATTACCAAGGATGAGATCAAAGAGACAATTAAGGGGTTCGCTGATGCAGCTGTAAGATCAGTAGAAGCCGGTTTCGATGGTATCGAAATCCATGGTGCTAACGGCTATTTGCTTGATCAATTCCTAACGACATTTTCAAATATCCGTAATGATGAATACGGCGGGAGTATGGAAAATCGTCTGCGATTTCATTGTGAAGTCTTATCCGCAGTTTTGGAGGCCGTTGGTGGGAATGCCCCTGTAGGGATCCGTATTTCCCAGACTAAGGTCAACAACTTTGATTACCAATGGCCCGGCCAAGAGCACGATGCTAAGACAATTTTTTCAGCACTAAAAGCTGTTGGTCCCGCCTATATACACATAAGCACGCATAAAGGTCTGGAAGATGTGTGGAAAAGTGGTAGGCACTTAGCGGATTGGGCAAAGGAAATTTGGGGTGGTCCTACTATAGCTTGCGGCGGTCTTCATGACCCTGTTCATGCCGAGAATATTCTGAAAGAGGGAAAAGCTGATTTTATAGCTATCGGGAAAGGGGCTTTAGCTGACCCTGAATGGCCAAACAAAGTTAGCGCTGATTTAACCCCTACAGCCTTTGATCCAGGTATGATAAAACCATATGCCAATTTACAAAATACCCTTGATTGGCGAAAGAATAATAACCATTAGTCCATGAGGACTAGAAGTCTGCTTGAACTTTTAGAAGATAATGTCTGGATTATTTTTTCTTTGGACCTAAAATCTACCTGTTTCGCGTTTGTTGGTTCTGGCGGAGACGGTGACCTCCAACTATCCTAACTCGAAAATTAAAAGTCTTTCAGAAATGCATCAATATTTCTTGCGCCAATCCCAAGGCATCATAAACTCACCTCGCCACATCCCTTTACGTCCAGCCTTGGCACCGGCTTCATCTCTCACATAGTTCATTGAGTATTTTCGGTAAGCTACGGCCCAGCCATTGCTAACCATCCACGCATTCAGATCAATTGGTCCTGCGCGACATACCGCAACAACACGTCTATACCGATCAACATCACGCTTTATGCAAGTCACCCAATGTTTGCCAACAATGTTTGCCAGCGCATTCGTCGCCTCCCAACCACATCGCCATTTTTTATTTCCAGCGATACAAGTCTGCTTGGCCTCCGGCGCGTCGATACCATGAAGCCGGATCCGAATATTTCCAATACGAATAGTATCCCCATCCGTCACCTTGGGGATGCCAGTGAGAGTTTCTTGCTTTGGTAATGAACGCTGCTTAGTCTTTGGGCCACGGTGGCAATGGTAATTTCCCGTCTTCCCGTCATTGTGACAGCCATCGCTGTTTAAACCTCCTCCATGCCCAAAAACAGGGTTAGATAGAGATAAAAAGATAAGAGAATAAATTAAATAAAACATAACCTAGTAAACTTAGCACCACTTACATTACCGCCGCCATGTATTTGTTTATACTCTGCGATGGCGTCTGCTTCAGCTTCAGCTTTAGCCTAATCCTCTTCACAATCTGAACCAAAGTTTATGACTACAATATCCAAATTATAATTTTCAGGATTACGTCAATTACACCCATCTCAATTCTCCCTTTAAACTACAAAAAGACGCCGCTCTTAACGAGTGAGGTCAACTTTGTGCCGTATAATAGAGACACGTTCATCGCATTCAGAGACTAGTTTGTATTTGTCTGATAGCACCCTATTTAATTAAGATTGCGTTGCTGTTTCTGCTTTTAATTGTGCTGGGGTCAAGGGTATTGCTGTACCGATCATTGAGTTTCGCGTGATCAAGGCTTCCAATTGATCTGCGGACCAACCGTCAGTGAACTCTGGTCTACTAGGTAAGACTAAAAATCGGCGATCTGCAGTTTGATCGATGACCCTCACATTGATGGCGTCGCTTAGGTAGGTACCGAATTCTTCCAAGACCCCGCGAGGGTCCACGACGACACGCGATCTGTATTCGCGGCCTTTATACCATGCAGGTGGAACGCCTAAAACCGCGCGAGGATAGCATGAACATAATGTGCAAACGACCACGTGATGTATCTCAGCGGTATTTTCTAGAACGACCAAATCTGGCTGGTTGTTCATATCCACGCCGACGCTGGAGACTGCCTCGACAGCATCGCGCAGCAACCATGCCTTGAAGTCTGGGTTAGTCCAGGCCTTGGCAACAATCATTGACCCAACTGCAGGGCTCCTAGAGTCCATACCATCGATCTGGGTTTCCACCTCTTGGGCGGTAAACACACCCTTTTCGATTAGTAATACCCGAATCGCTTCTTCCAAAATTACATAATAGGACGAGGCGTGACCTAGTTCGTCCTGATGATGGTCATCCTTGTCATCGTGGGATTCAGTCATGATAGGTTTCCTGCGGAGTTTGTTCAAGCCAGTCTTCATAGATATCAGCTATTATCGCGTCATCGCCTGAGCCCTTATAACAAGGCCAAATATCACCTTGCTTAAATCGTACTTGATAAAGCTCTCGCTTTGGTAATCCCGGTTTATGGTATGCAAGTTGCTCTGGGTTAGGGTATTTTCCAACTATAAACTCAACCACACCATCTTTACCTTTTAGAAAATCTGGTGTGCGACAATGATAATCCGTCGCGCCTGTTCTGACCCGAACAAGGCCACCGATGGTAAATTTTCCAGAGCCAGTTATCATTTTATTACCCCCCTACTTTTTGCGCCTTGAGTTCCGCTATTTTCGCAGCAATTTCTTCTTCACTGAGAATATCTTGTTCAACAACTAATTTGCGGACAGCACCTAGCCAACGTTCATAGTAACTCAAAGAATCATAATCCTGCTGTCTGTAGCTTTCGATTGCGCGTCGCAAGGCGTCAACACGAAAAGCTCCCCGGTTGGGATGGACTAACAACATCAACATAGCATCGACCCGCTGATCAAAAGACGATAATGCATGATCTGATAAATCTATAGGCCCTGCGTCTTGGCCGCCTATATCGTGAACACCGGTCATAATCATTTACTCCATAGCGGACAAATTTTTCTAACGTTATATTTCTTTTATGTGAACATCAATATATTTTCAGGGTGAACAGATATGAATATATTAGACCCAATTACCACCGTGCCGCTTTTTGCAATACCATGATCATTGCCGCCATGTTGTTTCTTATAATGAACATTAATTAGATGCCCACTATTAATCCGAACGTACACATCGGCGTAGGCCCCCTTGTAGATACACTCTTCTATCGTACCATTAAAGCTATTTGGTACTTGCGTATCTATTGTTGATGATATCGTGAAATTCTCAGGGCGTATTCCTAGCCGTTTACGCTCCCCGTTCTTCAAGCCGGTTGTGTTCACCTTAAGGACTAACCCACCGTCACATTCGACCTTCGCATTACTATTTTCATCATAAGCTATAACGCCTGTAAGTACATTGGATGCGCCTAGGAAAGTCATAACGTCATGGCTGATTGGACTTTGATACAATGTTTCTGGTGCACCTATTTCTTGAATTTGACCATCGAGCATCACGGCAACCCGATCCGATAATGAGAGCGCTTCTTCTTGATCATGTGTTACGAAAATAGTGGTAATACCAACCTCATGTTGAATTCGGCGGAACTCTACTTGCATCTGATCACGCAGCTTTCGGTCCAGGGCACCCAGAGGTTCATCCAATAATAAAACGTCTGGATGTATGACTAATGCACGGGCCAAGGCAACGCGTTGGCGTTGCCCGCCGGACATTTCCGATGGAAAACGGTTCTCCAAATCGGAGAGCTGAACCAACTCAAGTATTTGATCAACCCGTTGTCTGATATCCACCTTACTCGCTTTACGCATCACCAGGCCATAAGCAATGTTTTCAGTAACGGTCATGTGCGGAAACAGCGCGTAGTCTTGAAATACCAGCCCAAGATTTCTCTTATGGGGCGGCAATTCCAAAATGGAACGTTCATCGATCCGGATATCGCCGGCATGAGGTGTCGTGAAACCTGCAATAGCTCGTAGCGTCGTCGTCTTGCCACAGCCTGAGGGGCCTAAGATAGAGACACATTCGCCTTCGGCAATATCTAGGCTGACACCCTTTAAAATCTCATTCTCACCTATGGCCAGTCTGATGGAGTCAATTTCTAAACGTGCCATAGGCTATTTTCCAACTGCTAGGGAGATGATACCATAACGGCGCTCGGCGAGCATTATGACGATGCTGACGATTACAATATAAAGCGTTGAAAAGGCCGCGGGCGTCGGGTCCAAGTTCTGGCTAATGTAATTAAAAACCTCAATTGGCATAGTTGTAAGCTCGCCACGAACTAGAAAAATACTGATTGGATAATTGTCAAAGCTGATTAGGAATGCAAACAAAAAACCACTAATTAATCCTGGTCTTAGTTGGGGTAGAGTTATAGTGCGAAACACGGTCAATCGACCGGCTCCCAGGGAGGAGGCGGCCTCTTCCAGTGAAGTATCGGACAACGTTAGCGATGCGATTATGGTTCTGATTGGATATGCAACAATCAATACAATGTGTCCAAAGACTAAACTATACCAAGTGAAGGCCACATCTAACATAATAAAAAACTGGATCAAGGCAATCCCAATCGCCACCGTTGGCAAAGTGACGGGTGATAATAAAAAAGCGGTCAATACTGGCTTTGCAGGGAGAGGATAGCGAACTAATACTAACGCTGCGCCAATCGCAAAAACTGTTGCCAATCCTGCCGCCATCAAACCAATACCCAGACTTATCAGCGTTGCCGAGCCTATTCGATGAATACTCGAGATATTGGCGTACCAATCTAGTGAAAAAGACGTCGGTGGAAATTCGATGAATTGAGATCCGTTGAAGGACACAACAACCGTCAATATGACGGGGAAGACTAAGAATACCATTGCCAACCATCCCGCAATGTTGACCACGACCCGAAATGATTTGTCTTCAAACATCTACCCGCATCACTTTACTGACTAATGCTGCATAGATGAACACGATTAAGAATGAACCCAAAGTTAAGGTGATGATAATCGCTGATCCCCATGGGAAATTAAGTTGTACCTCTATTTGTTCCGCCGCGACCTGGGATACCATCGCTGTAGATGGGGAACCAAGCATTAAAGGGGTGACGTAGGAACTCATACAAATCGCAAAGCTCAACATGGTTCCACCAAATATACCGGGCATGGATAACGGCAATATTACTCGACGCAACGTCGTCCAAGCATTTGCGCCTAATGAGAGGGAAGCCTCTGCATTAGAAGCGGGAATGCGCAATAAGGAGCCATAGATCGGTAAAATCATAAACGGCATACAATAATGAACCAGTGCGGTTATAATCGCACCTTCGCTATAGGCCATACGTTTCGGGAATTCGAAAATTTTAAGCCATATCAGTATGTTGTTGATTGGGCCTGCATCGGCTAGAACCACCAACCAGCCATAATTTCGAATAATAAGCGACGAGGCGAGTGATATAAATGTAACCAATAGTATTCCAACCTTGATGCGTGGCGGCGATCGAAGTAGCAACAAGGTTATGGGAAAGCAAATTATAAATGTTATAATGGTTGAAATAATAGATATACGAAATGTGCGTTTCAAAGACTTTACGGTGCGGGATTTTTGTGTCGTCTTTTCATACTGAAATACCGACAAACCAACATGTGGCTTTTCATCGCCAGGCCAAGAATGGAGGCTTTCGTATGCCATATTGCCAAATGGCACGGCGTAAAAAATAAACATAAAGGCAATCAGCGGACCAAGCATAACAAGGGCAGGTAAATATTTCCGCCCTCGTCCTCGCTTAATACTTATCGACATTACACTGCTATCAAATGTTGCCGTCACAAAAAATCAACCGAATACGTCGTTCCATTTTTCAGTAATTTTTGCCCGGTTCGTAGACAAGAAGTCCCAATCTGCGTATGTAGTGTTATCCGCAGGACCTAATAGTTCCTTGGTACGCGGTGTTGCATCAACGCCTTTATGAGCTGCACTAGCGTGCAAGATACTGTCGACCTTCATTTGGAACTCTTTTGATAGGCTCATATTTACGTATACTTCCGCCAGTTCAACGTTCGGCGCTTTGACGGGCATATTTAGGCCAACAATTTCACCATGTTTACCTTCTTTAAGATGTGTGGCAACACCGATTGGAGCGCCTTTGTCTATCAATGGATTGATGAACAAGCCATAGAATGGAACGATTGGCACTTGGCCACTTTGTAACATCTGGATGGCCTGTGGGCCGCCAGTATAGACGGCTACGCCATTTTCCTTAAGTTTTGCGAGATGTGCAATACCCGCTTCCCATTCATATTGGGCATCTTTTAAAGACTTACCAGTAGCTACTTGCGCTGCTGACGTAACCATCCTAACGCCACTGTTCCAGGTCACAGGTGGAATAGCTATCATGCCTTTATTCTTGTTATCCCAAAGATCCGCCCAAGCGGTGGGCGCTGATTTAATACGCTTTGTATTATAAAATAGTGTGTGAACTGCATCAACAACGCCCGCAGAGTAGTTATTAGCGAAGTTATAGGTATCACGGATTGATGCAAAATTTGGAATATTTTTAACATTATGTTGGCGTAATTGTCCGTCCTTAACAGCTTTATGAACACCAGCTTCGGAGAACATCATTAAGTCAGGTGGATTGTCATATTGGGTCTTCAGCATCACTAGCATTTTGGATGTCACGGACTGCTGAACATTGATCTTTGCACCTGTTTTCTTAGTGAATTCCTCATGTAAATGCTTGATCCATAAATTGGCCAAATGACCTTGGTTCAATACAACATTTATTTCGCCAGCTGCTTTTGCCTTAGTCGTTACCCATGGCATCGAAATCACTGTCACAGCCGCCGCACCGGCAGCCACTTTAACAAAGCCCCGACGCGTAAGTTTTAAATTAGTTTTCTTGCTTTTTTTTGACATAATACCTCCTGAGCCTCTTCAGCTTTGAGGCTAATTAACTTCCCCGGCTCTTGCTCGATTAGAGCCTTATATTCTCATCATTCCCAAATAAATCGAGTAATAAATGATCGAGCGATAATTTGAAAATAAACTAAAAGTTGATTTCCAAAACATACGATAGAACCTTTTCATTCATCCTGGCAACACAAAAGTACAGTCATAACTATAAGAGTTAGATCAAATATAAAATTTGGAGATAGGACTTCTCACACCTCCGGTTGGTTTTAATGTCTACGTAATTAAAAATGCCGTCGGTGTTATTGTCAAGATTAATGGGGTTCTTTTTTTCCCATTTCTGTCTCACATTTTAAATGTAATCTTTCACGTATCGTGGACTATCGTAATCTCTGGGGTTACTTTGTATTCACATCCGGGTATTTTATCTACCATCAATAAGGAGCGTATAAAGAATTATTATCATACGAGCCACAAAAAATTTAACCATCTCGGATCATTACAAAGGGTCCAGAAATAGATTATTCGTTGCCTCATGGTCGGTCTAAACTCAATTAAATTATTTAAATTTTGATCCTTATTTTGGGTTCAAATGTTAGCCCACACGTTAGCCCAACAGGATATACGTTAAGTACGATTTATTAGTACTTTATATAAACGTTTGATTCTAAAAGAGAAAGATGGTGCCGCCACCAAGGTTTGAACCAGGGACCCTCTGATTACAAATTAGACCACCTCTGCACAGATGCGGCAAGAGACCCTGATATGATTGAGTGGGCACAGGTTCGGGCGATAAAATAGACGGAAAAATAAGTTGTATGACGTACATGTTGTAGCTTATGCGAAAATTAACATGAAAATTGCTGATTACGGTTAAAGCTCTCTAAGCGGGAACTATTTTGTAGGTAAAATTGTAGGTAAAGTTACCAATAATTTATAACATACTGATAATAATAACTAAAATAAGATAAATGGCGGAGAGGGTGGGATTCGAACCCACGGAACCTTGCGGCTCACTCAGTTAGCAACCGAGCGCTTTCGACCTCTCAGCCACCTCTCCGATTTAACCAAACGCAAGTACCCTTGCATTAGCAAGCGTATATATAAAACTGGAGTAGATAATTGCAACCTAAATATCCAAAACAACATCAGCAAGTTTAGTTATAGAAAGGCCCCTAACTTGATGGCTATTTATTATCAATTTCAATAAGCTGACCAAGTAATTTCTTTAAATGCTTAGATGCCGTAATTCCAATATTTTTCTTAATTATGTCATCCATCTTACGAGCATGTAGTAAAACCGGTTGAGCCCGACTTAGTCCTAATTTTGTCAAACGAATATTAACTGCTCTACGATCTCGAGCAACCACTGTTCGTTCTAACCAGCCATCCTCTACCATTGTCTCAATAATTCGACTTAACGTGGGCTGTTTAATAATCATTAACTCAGCAAGCTCATTTAACGAAACGCCATCGCTATCAATAAGCGTCAACAATACTTTACATTTGTTCCGTGACATCTTTTCTATCGAGGCTATTTCATCAATCTGGCGTGAGACTAAGTTAGAAGCATGAGCTAGCAAATAAGGCAGAAATTCAAAACTGACTAGCTTTTCTTTTCTATGGTAGTGATTACTTTCTTTCACGTGCATATTCACTCTGAAATTTATTTATAGGATAACAGCATATTTTATATCCATGTACAATATATTCATTTACATATATTTATAGATTGTTTATAATTAGCCACTGTTTGTTGACCAATAAAATTTTTTAAAGGCACAACAAGAGAAGTAGAATGGATAATACTGAGGGAGAATTAAAGTAATGTTTACTGATCGGATAGAGGCAAAATGGATTGATACTTTTGAAAAAGCGTTTGAGCTTTGCAAAGTTGTTAAAGGTGAAGAAGTTGCAATTCTCTCAGAGACGCAGTCGCGTGCTTTGAATGTAAATTTAGCTGAGCTAGCCTTAATTCGAATGGGAGCTCGCCCTTTTCATGTTGTTGTGCCTACACCGCCACAAGAAGCACCTGTTCCTGTTAGATCAACAGGTGCATCGAACTCAGTTCAGCAATTGGGACCGGTCGTCAAAGCGCTTGCAGCTAGCAGCATGGTCGTCGACCTAACAGTTGATGGAATGCTGCATTCGCCGGAACTACCGGCAATAATTAAGGACGGTGCTCGGTTTTTTATGATATCAGATGAACACCCGGAAGCATTAGAGCGTTTATTGCCAGACCCAGAATTAACCCCGAGGATTAAAGAAGCTGTTAAATTTACTCGGTCTGCAAAAATAATGCGCGTCACATCAGACGCTGGTACTGATCTAACTATCAATATGGAAAAATCACCCACAGTCGGAGTGTGGGGTTATTGCGATCGCCCCGGCACAGTCGCCCATTGGCCAGGGGGTATAATTGTCTCCTTCCCATTAGCGAATACTGTGAACGGCACTTTAGTCATGGACAGAGGAGATATTAATTTAACCTTCAAACGTTATTTAGAGAGCCCTATAACTATGACGTTAGAAAAAGACTTTGTGACTAAAATAGACGGTAGCGGTACTGATGCCAACATGTTCCGCCGTTACATGGAGGCCTGGGGCGACAAGAATGCCTACGGCACCTCTCATGTTGGTTGGGGTATGAACGAAGCTGCACGCTATGAGGCTATGACCTTTTATGATAAACGCGATTTTAATGGTACTGAGATCCGTGCATACGCGGGCAACTTTCTTTATTCCACAGGAGCTAACGAGTTTGCAAAACGCTTTACCCTAGGACATTTTGATTTACCAATTGGTAATTGCACAATCAAAGTAGATGACGCGGTAGTGGTCGAGAATGGTAAGCTAACGGATAAGTTTTAATGCCATTTGATGTTAATCACATTGAAAACGGTCCCACTAATGGGGAAGCCTTAATTTTTTTACATGGAATAGGGGGTGATTGTCACTCTTGGGACCTTCAATTAGAGAGTTTTTCTGACAATTATCGAGCTATCGCTTGGGATATGCCAGGATACGGAGCCTCCACAACAATCAACCCAATGACTTTTGCAAATTTAAGCAACAGCCTATTTAGGCTAATGGACCATTTAAAAATCGAACAAGCTCATTTGATTGGACACTCAATGGGGGGTATGGTTGCCCAACAGGCCATCGCCACGTATGAAAATCGCTTTAAAACTGCGACCCTGTCGGCAACTTCGCCTGCATTTGGAAAGCCCGATGGCGAGTTCCAGAAAAATTTCATCAAAGCTCGCCTTAAGCCGCTTGAAGATGGATTATCGATGGAAGACCTGGCAAAAAAACAAGTTCCTAATATGGTTGGATATAAACCAGATCCAAGAGGTCTAGATTTAGCCTATACATCAATGTCAAAGGTGAGCCCAGAGGCCTTTACAGCATCAATGCACTGTCTGGTAGAATTTGACCGCCGAGATAATCTCAGCTTAATTAAAATTCCTACACTTCTAGTCTCTGGAGAGAAAGATACTAATGCCCCGGCTCCTATGATGGAAAAAATGGCGAGTAAAATTCCTGGTTCAACGTATGTTTGTATGACTGGAACAGGACACCTTTCCAACATGGAAAGGCCTAAAGAATTCAACTTAGTTTTAAAAAAATTTATACAAAATATTAAGTGAGGAGGAATACCATCGCAAAAAAATCTCATGAACCCGATAAACCGATGTTTGATCCAGATGCCTGGGGCCTAACCAAACAGCAAACTGATTTAACTAGCCTTGCTCGCAAACTAGGCCAGGAAAAATTTGCCGGCCGCGCTGAAAAATGGGATCGCGAAGCCATATTCCCAATGGCTAATTATAAAGATATGCATAAAGCTGGTTTACTCGGTATTTGCATACCTAAAAAATATAAAGGTTTTGGTGCAGATCAAAAAACCTATGCTTTAACAGCTGCTGAAATTGGACGTTATTGTGGTGCTACAGCCCTTACCTATAATATGCACGTAAGTTCATGCTTATGGACGGGAACACTCGTTGACGATCTACCAATGTCAGCAAAAGAACGTAAAGAGCATAACAGACGCAGGGCGATTCACTATGAACGGATCCTAAAAAAAGGGGCAATTTACGCTCAGCCGTTTTCTGAAGGAGGAGCAGCTGCGGCTGGATTTAGACCTTTCGGTACAAAAGCCAGCCGCGTAGATGGCGGCTGGTTAATTAATGGAAAAAAAATATTTGCATCTTTATCCGGTTCAGCGGATTACTATGGAATACTCTGCACTGAAGAAAAGGAAAACCTTAGCAGAAGAGATACAATGTATTTAGCAGTCCCTGCTAAGGCAAAAGGAATAACTATAGAAGGAGACTGGGATCCCCTCGGGATGCGGGGCACAGTTTCGCGTAATCTGATATTTGAGGATGTGTTTGTGCCAGAGGATGCGGCGCTTATGCCAAAAGGAATTTACTTTGAAGCTGCTGTTCGGTGGCCTCATATGTTTACGACCTTAACGCCAAGTTATATGGGCATTGCCCAGGCTGCTTATGATTTTACAATTAAATATTTACGGGGTGAAATGGAGGGTACTCCACCGGTTAAACGCCGAATGTATCCAACAAAGCAACATGCTGTGGCCGAAATGCTGATAATGTTAGAGCAAACTAAAGCTATTTGGTTCCAAATGCTCAATAATGCAAAACCTAACCCTAACAAAGATGAAATATTGCGCGCTTATTGCGCCCAATACTCCGTCATGGAAAATTCAAATAAATTAGCCCAATTAGCTATTAGAACATGTGGTGGCCAAGCAATGCTTAAATCATTACCCCTAGAACGGCTCTATCGTGATAGTCGATGTGGAAGTCTAATGTTGCCCTGGACTGCTGAACTTTGCCTCGATAAATTAGGACGAGAAAGCCTCTATGAACGCGGCGAAGAAGACGATTAAGTAAAAATAAAGGAGGGGAAAATGACAGAAAATCTTTCATTTTGGCTTGAAAAGAATGCTGATTTCACGCCAGAAAAAATTGCTATTCATTTTGAAGGCGAAGCAGTCACCTATAAATATTTTACTAAGAAAGTCCATGATTACGCTCGTGCGCTCAAACATGTTTATGGAGTAGGCCGTGGTGATCGCATCGCCTTTCTTGGCATGAACCATCCAGATTTACTATACCTCTTTTTTGCATGCGCACGATTAGGTGTAATTTTTCTGCCGCTTAATTGGCGACTAGCAATACCTGAACACCTTTTTATACTTAAAGATGCTACCGTGAAGGTTCTCATTTTTGATGCCGACTTTGAAAAACATGCAAATGAGCTGAGAAAAGACCTTTCAGATTGTGAGTTTATATCCAGTGACTTTGAGACAGATAATTGGCAAAGCCTCCAAAAAGATGCCAAAATAGCAAAGGGCGATAATAGCAACCCACATGTAAGCATGGAAACGCCATTTTTGTTAGTCTACACCTCTGGGACAACAGGCCGGCCCAAAGGTGCAATCCTTACTCAACAGGCAATTCAAACAAACGCACATAACTCAGTGCACTATAGCGGAATGAACGATGCTGATCATATATTGACAGCACTTCCGATGTTTCATGTCGGTGGCCTAAACATCCAAACTACACCCGCCTTTTATGTAGGTGCCACTGTAACGATTCACCGTCGTTTTGATCCAAAAAAAATTCTAAAATCCATTCAGACAGAGCACCCAACACTTCTAGTTCTAGTGCCGGCTACAATTCAAGCTGTTATAGCACAACCGGAATGGATGGAAACTGACCTTACAAGCCTGCGTCTCATTAACTCAGGATCGTCCATGGTACCTCTACCCCTTATCATGGCTTTTCACGATCGAGGTGTCCCTGTAACTCAGGTCTATGGTTCCACAGAAACAGGCCCGATTGCGATTTATCAGAAAGTCGAAAATGCCTGGAAAAAACCGGGTTCAGCCGGGAAGGTCGCAATGCACTGCGAGATGAGAATTGTTGATAATAACGATAATGATGTTCAACAGGGCCAATCTGGGGAAATTCTTCTCAAAGGGGGTAATATTCTCTACGAATACTGGGGGAATGAAACTGCTACTAAAGATGCTATCCGAGATGGCTGGTTCTATACTGGCGATATTGGCTATCAAGATGAAGATCACGACCTTTGGATTAACGACCGTAAGAAAGATGTAGTGATTTCTGGAAGTGAAAATATATATCCAGCCGAGATAGAGGCGTTCATACATGAAATGGCAGATATTACTGATGGTGTTATAGTAGGAAAGCCCGATGAAAAATGGGGCGAGGTACCAGTGGCTGTCGTGATCAAAGAGAAGGGTTCAGATCTCTCAGAAATTGATTTCCTTGAACGATTTCAAGGACAGTTGGCTCGCTACAAGCATCCAAAAGCAGTTTATTTTGTCGAAGACTTACCAAGAACCGCTATGGGAAAGGTCGTGAAGTATGAGGTCCGTAAGTTAGTAGTAAAATAAAATACCACACCCCGTAAAGCCAACTAAAATACGCGTGGTCGCGTAGTATAAAATGAGGTTATAAAAATAATCTCTTTAGTTAAACTTAAGCCTACATAGGTGATTTTTGCTATGGCTAAAGGACATCCCAAACAGATTAAAGCTAAACTTACGTATTGCGTTGATGATGGCACAATACCAGTGAACGAGACTAACGATATGATATCCAAAATACCGTCGTATTCTGGTAATTTTGATCAACATGTTATGCCAATTAAAAATGGTCGACAAACTTCACAGCACTTGACCCTTGACCTAAATGGATTTGAACTAATTAACCATAATAGCCACGTTGAAGAGTTCATCAATAAAGACAGACTTATTACTATCTACTATCCAGAAATCAGGGAATTGATTAAGAACCATACGGCAGCTTCAGAAGTTGTTATATTTGACCATACAATAAGAACGGGTAATGAGAAAAAACGCGCTGCTATGCTTTTGAGGGAACCGGTTAGACGAGTTCATAATGATTATACAGAATGGTCAGGACCTCAACGTGTCCGAGATATAATGCATGATAAAGCAGAAAAGTTATTAGAGAAGCGGTTCGCCATCATCCAAGTTTGGCGGCCAACTCAACCAGTCTTATTGTCTAATCCACTAGCTCTTTGTGACGCACGATCTTTAAATAAAAAGGATTTAATTATATCAGAGAGGCGTTATCCTGATCGAGTTGGTCAGACATACCAAATAAAATATAATAAGGATCACGATTGGTTTTACTTTCCAACGATGAAGCGCAGTGAGGCTATTATTTTTAAAGTATATGACTCTGAAACTGATGGCCGCTCACGTTTTACGGCTCATACATCGTTTGATGATCCATTGACACCCAAAAATGCCCAGCCACGTGAGAGTATTGAAGTCAGGGCACTCGTATTTTTCAACTAAAAAATATAGTTACTGAACCCAGTATAAGTATTAATATTAGTGTTATTTTTTTAAAATATTCTTGCGGCGCATAAGCAAAAATTCTAGCTCCGAGACTGGCACCAATCATCTGAGTTGGCGCCAATAAAATACCCGTAAAAATCAAATTCCATACCATCACACCGTTTAAAGAAAAAATAATCATTATAGTAAAGATGATCAAACCGGTTGCAATTATCAAATTGGATCTTTGGGTATTTGCTTGGCCTGGGAATGCCATTATATAAATAGCCAAGATAGGACTTCCTAATCCAGCAAACCCGTTAACAATACCAGCAATGCCACCAAATAAAACAGTGGATAATACACCTCGCGTTCCTTGATACTGCCAACCACTTAGAACGACGATGGATACTAAAACAATAACTCCACCTATGATTTTTCGAACAAGATTTGGGTCTACATGGAGTAATATTATACTTCCGATTGGCGTCAAAAGAACTAAAGTTAAAAGAAGACCACGCATGTTCTTCCAACTAAAATCTCTAACTGCAGCCGGAAAAAGTTGGGCTGAAATAAGTAACCCACCAACTACAAGCAAAGCTAGAGCTTCTACCGGCGGATATACTATGGTCATCAGAGGCATCATCAGCGTCGCGCCCCCCCCACCCGGTGTATCCTTGCATCAAGCCACCAGCAAACCCAATCCCAAGCGCAAATAGAAAAGGGAGTGTCAGTAATTCGGGAACAAATTCGCCCATTTAGTTCACACTAACCAATATTAATTTTTTGGGCGATCATAATTTTTTGCCATATGCCCAGAGCCATCTAAATCACCGCGCTCAAATAACCAACCATAACCGCCTTTGGGGTTAGTTAAAATCTCCCAGCTATTCCCATCTAAGTCCCAAAAATAAAAACTATAAGTACCATGCTGTGAAATTGGTTTAGAGACTTGCGTCATTCCCCATTTATCCGCATGTTCAACGCATAATTGATGACATTTATCGACCTCTTTATCAGAGGCTACATCCAACCCATTATGAAATAACAATCCCATCTTAGAGCCCTTACGCCCTCGCTTAACCGCGGCATATGAATGCGTCCCACCCAGGCGGAACATAAGAGAGATAGGACTAGTACGAACTACTTCAAGTCCTAAGAATTCTTCATAAAATTTTCTACTGGCATCAACATCGTCAACTTCAACGGTACCATGAGAAAGAAACTCTAATTTAAGCACTGGCTTAATTTTTTCGTCAGATTTTTCTTTATTTTGTTCTGCCACAACACCACCCCCTTGAAAAATTAATTCTCAAAATAAAATAATAGCCAACTAGTTAATTCAAATAAATTAAAATAATCCATTCGAATACAAATATTATATTAATACTAAACTAATCCGCGCCTATAAAAATATCCATAACTTAGAAAACTTCTACCGGCAAGGTCTCCAACCCTCGGAAGCGGGCTCTACCGTGATATTTTTTTTCGCCTACCAATCGTATATTTGGAAAACGTTTTACAAATTTTCCAATGGCAATATGCCCCTCGATCCTTCCTAAGGTGTTCCCCATACAGGTGTGCTTACCAATACCAAATGCAATTTGAGGATTAGGCTTTCGTCCTATGTCAACTTTTTCAGGCTCTACAAATATTTCAGGATCGCGATTAGCTGCCCCTATCGCTGTATGAATAAAAGACCCCGCCGGGATAATAGTTTTTGAACCAACTGGACCAAATTCAATATCTTCAGTAGCTTTCCGGTTACCAATTTGGAGGGGGGACTGGAAACGAAGAAATTCTTCAATGGCAGTTTTTATTAATGTCGGATCACTTCTTAATCGATCCAGTTGATCTGGATAATCAAGTAAAATGCTAATGCCGTTTCCCACTAAATTAGCAGTTGTTTCATGTCCTGCATTTAACAGAAATATACAGTTCTGAATAAGCTCGGTAGGCGAAAGATGTTCTCCCTCAACCTCACCAAATATTAAAGCAGCTAACACTTCTCCCACTTCTCCACCTTCCGGAGTTTTGCGGCGCTCCTTTATCAAAACATCTAATAAGTCTCCGAATTCTGTCACCGCAGCATGCCCTTTAGCAATATTTTCTTTAGAAACCACAGGATCAAGTGCCCCTAAAATTAGATTAGAATAATTATGCAACTTGTGGCGATGTTCTTCAGGAACACCTAACATATCAGCAATAATCTCAGTCGGCAGCGCTAAGGCATAGTCTGATACAACATCAAAAGTTTGTTTGACTGCTAAGCGATCCAACAAGCGATCGATAATTTTTTCAATTACTGGCGTCAACTCCATAATCTTACGTGGAGTAAAAGCTTCGGCAAGCAATTTTCTAACTCGCGTATGTGCCGGTGGATCGTTAAATACTAAACTTGTTGTATGATGAATGTAGAGCGGACCTTCACCAAACTTTGGTTTAAAGTCTATTTTTTTATCCGAGCTCATGCTTGGATGCTTAAAAGATAAAACCACATCCTTGTACCGGGTTATAAAATACGAGCCATCTGGATTCTGGTGAACAGGATGATAATCGCGCATGATTTTATACGTTGGAAACGGGTTATCTAAAAATGCCTGATCGATTTTTTTTATATTAAATTCTAGCGCACGTTGTTCGTCATCCATGAGCCTACTCCTCTACTCTGCAGCTACCAACTCACCTTTACCGTCCCAGGACTCAATTTCAATTAACGCAGAAGAAGTTGCCATGGAATGCGATTTTTTAATCTGTGTGCGACTTGGGGTCAATTGATTAAGGCAGCCACCCCGATCGACAGAATTACCGGGCTCGCCCATTGGATCATAAATAGCGCAAGATTCGTAGCCATGCACAACACCTCGTCCCAAACGGTTAGTTGGAAAAGCGGCACAAACTACAGCACCACGTTCATTATGAGCTTTAATAAGATCAAATTTATTAATTCCTCTATCTTTCGCATCCAGATAGTTCATCCGAAGTGTCCAATAATATACACCTTCAATTTCTATACGGTGATCTATGATATCGTTCAAAAAACTATCTTTCCCGTCACCTTGGCTATGGTAACTATAACGCGCATGTGGGGTCATTAATAAAAGAGGATATTTTTTAAAACGCTTTTTATCTTGAGGACCCTCCCAGCTCGGAGTGTATTTCGCGATTGTAGGCCGCTCAGGATCATCAGCATCAAACCGCTTCAAACTATTACAATCGAACTCTATCTTTCCGGATTGGGTTTGCAACCCCTTCAAAAATTCTTCTGTATAATCTGCTGGAAGAGGGTGTGGTTCTGGTACATCTTTTTTTCTACCCTCCGCAAACCATCGAAAAGATACTGGGGGACGCAACTCTTCTTTTAACGGAGGTACAACAAAATAACCTTTTTTAAGGAACTTTTTCCATGATATATGCTTCGGCAAATCGGAAGCCTCAAACTGCCGCTTTGTCCAATCCAATTCACTCATGCCTTCTGAAAACAGTAAACCCAACCCTAAACGCTGGGCAATTTCTAGGAATATTTGATAATCAGATTTAGATTCACCCAGTGGCTCAATACATTTATGCTGGAACGTAATAACCCTGTGATTAAGTTGATTCTGCCCATGATGAGTATACCCTCCTATACCAGCCCATTCACTAATATCGGTTCGTTCGAGATGCGTACAAGCAGGGAGCACAATATCTGAAAAAGGTACGTCTCCTTCCATCCAGATTGATTGGTTCACCACAAACTCTAAATTCTTTAGATTATACATTTTAACATAACGATTAGTATCACTCATAGTGCCAAACAATGAAGACCCATACTTGTATAACATCTTCACAGGTGAGTGCCCTGGCTTTGGATAAACTATTTTATTAAACTGGCCTTCAATTGTTTTACCGTCCCAAGCATAACCTTCCACAGTTTCGCCCGCAATTGCCTCCGGCATATGTAAACGAGGAATTTTTTGGCTTGTCGTATTAATTGTCGGCAATTGAGGCATGCGTTGATAAAGAGCAACTGCAAGGGCGGTCCCCGTTAAATCACCTGAAATACCGCCATCAGCATAGCCCGGAAAATAAAAATGGAGGTCAAGGGGCGTTGCACGCTGCATATTACCGAGGTTGACACCTGGCTTGCCGATACCTTGCATAGCCATTAGACAAATCATCATGCGAGACCACTGCGTTCCCGTTGCATTGCGGCATGCCCCACCATAACCATTACCTGCTCCACCCGCGGAGAGATAAACTTTTTTATTGCCCCAAGCACGAGCAAGTGCACGGATTTCCTTAGCAGCAATACCAGTCTCTTCAGCTTGCCATTCGGGTGTTTTGGGTATGCCGTCATCTTCACCTAAAACATAGGCCTTCCATTTCACAATGCTCTAAAAGATCTTCAACAGTCCCATAATTTTCAGACATCCCTACACGAAGGCTATGGCCCCAATGATGTAGTCCTCCCCAATACCAGCCTTCCCAACTATCGGGATTATGGTGGATCTCTGTATGACCAACTAAATTCATAAAACGAAAATTAGCACTCAGGTAATAGCCTACATTACCGAATGTATGGTGAGAACCATGGCTAGAAGCCATTGCGCCTGGCCCATAGTCTCGCTTAACCCTTTGTATCTCACTAGCTACAATATCAAGCGCCTCTTTCCAGGTAATCCTTTCATACCCAGATTTTCCTCGGTTCTGCTGATTTCGCTCACCGTTTGGATCAAAATCGACACGCTTCATCGGGTATAGAATACGATCTGGCGAATAAACCATTGACTTCCAGTTCTGGCCATGAGGTGAAAGCGATGTTTGGCGTGGAGGTGTGAATTTTTTCCCGCGGGCCTTTACACTCCAAGTACCCGGATCATTTTTATCAAATTCAATCGGCGTTATGCGAATAATTTTATCATTTTTGACGTAAACCTGAATAGGTCCACCATTTGTATTACTCGTAAATTTTTTTATACCATCCCTTAGTGTGATGCCAAACTTCCAATCAATGGTTTGAGTCTGCATAATAGTTTGTGCAAACCAATATGCAGACTCATCATCACCTGTCATCGTCAAGTTGAATTCTTTTTGAGCATCAATCTGTTGCTGGTAATCAACTGGCGGTATTAAAAGTTGCACGGCAATACTCGTATCTTTAAAAGCCATACATATATCAGGATTAGGATGAATGCCTGATTTAGAACTCATTTTTCCATCTTTAAAAATAAAAATACGTCCACGGCTATCATCCGCTATTTTAATTTGAGCAATAAGATTTCTCTCTTTTAAGCGAGCCTTAAAGGCCGCGTGGCGTATGGCAGTCAGCTTTAGCAACCAACTTAATCCGATTAGTATAAGAGAAAATTTCATTTTAATGCAGATCCAGAAGCCGGGAGTATAATCGAACGACACTCGCCAAACCCAATCCGGATAGCACCTTCTTTCTGACACCAAGCCCGCATAACAACCTCATCGCCATCCTCAAGAAAGGTGCGTGTCTCACCATTTGGAAATTCAATAACTTCTTTACCACCCAGTGTTACCTCTAGAAGGCTACCCAGCTGATTTTTTTGTGTGCCTGAAATCGTTCCAGATCCGTAAAAATCTCCTGGTCGAAAATTACACCCACCACTTGCATGATGCGTGAGCATCTGAAATACGGACCAATACATATCACCAAAAATTGGGGAACCAATCACATGCGGCGCATCTCGATTTTGTTGCATTCGAGAAGTTGAAATTGCAACTTCTAACTTAACATCCAATCCACCACTTTCTTCGTGTGGCTCTGAGGTGAGATACTCCAACGGTTTGGGATCCCCATCTGGGCGTTGGAACATTTTTTTGCGATAAGGCGCCATCGCTTCCATTGTTACGATCCAAGGTGAGATTGTTGTGGCAAAATTTTTAGCAATAAACGGCCCAAGCGGTTGATACTCCCAGGCCTGTATATCGCGAGCGGACCAATCATTTAAAATACAAAATCCAAAAATATGGCTTTCAGCGTCATCAATATTAATTGTCTCGCCAAGCTCATTGCCGGGACCAATAAAAACACCTAGCCCAGTCTCATAATCAAGTCGTTTACAGGCACTCATGACGGGGATACCTGCATCAAGGTCTTTCAATTGGCCTAAAGGCCGTTTTGAGGGTGTTTCGGTAATTCTGATTGATGAAGAACGGCCGTGGTAAGCAATTGGAATATGTTTATAGTTAGGCAATAAGGGATTATCAGGACGAAATAGGCTACCCACGTTTGTTGCATGATTTATGGATGAATAGAAATCTGTATAGTCTCCAATTGAAGCTGGCATACACATCTTGACTTCAGACATGGGCACAAGTAATTCTTTGAGCTCAGTTTTAGTGCTACCCTCTCGTAATAATAATGATAATTGCGATCGTAAATCAGACCAATAATCAGGCCCCAGAGCCATCAAGGGGTTTAATTCGAACCCGGCACCTGCTTCTGCTGCTTTTTGGGCTCTGCCAGTCAGTAGCTTTTTAGCCACACAATCGTTTAGTGCAACAACCTGGTCACCAATCGCTATACAACCACGCCGGCTGTCGTTATTTTTATTCTCAAAGACCCCAAAAGGTAAATTCTGAATGGGAAAATCTGAGCCAGGAATATTTGCAGAGGGTACCCACGATTTTAAGTTAGGGTCATGAGTTTCATTTAAAAGTATCATTTATTTGCCCGTCTTAATTTGTTTCAGTAAAATGTTTTTGCAAGCTCTGCCAACAATCGGAGTAACCTTGTTGCATTTGCTCAGTTTCCATAGCAAATTTTGTTGGCTTATAAAGCATGCATGTTTCAAACATAAACGCCATAGTATCTTTGATATAATGCGGCTTTAAATCGGCCTTACTTGCTACTTCGTACACTTCAGCATCATTTCCATGTGGCGACATACAATTGTGAAGGCTAGAGCCGCCTGGCACAAACCCTTCCTTACGGCCATCATATTGGCCATGGATGAGACCCATGAATTCGCTCATTACATTGCGATGATACCAGGGCGGACGGTAAGTATCTTCTGCAACTATCCAGCGAGGTGGGAAAATGACAAAATCTATATTAGCCCTACCTTCAGAATTAGTGGGTGAAGTTAGAACCGTATAGATTGAAGGATCCGGGTGGTCAAAACTAATTGAACCAATAACATTAAATTCTGCTAGATTATATTTATATGGGGCATAATTGCCATGCCATGCAACTACATCCAAAGGTGAATGACCAATTTTTGCAGACCAAAGATTTCCATTCATTTTACAAGTTAGCGTAAAGTCCCCTTCTTTATCCTCATAACAGGCAACAGGCGTTGCAAAATCTCTCGGGTTAGCTAATCCATTTGAGCCAATCGCCCCAAGAGATGGTAACCGCAAAGCAGCACCGTAGTTTTCACAAACATAACCACGGGCAAAATCATCAATTAACTCTACACGAAACTTAATACCTCGTTGAATAACCGCTATTTCGTTTGGCGCAACATCCAACACGCCAAGCTCTGTGTGAATAATTAATTTGCCTTGCTGTGGTACAAAAAGTAATTCCCCATCAGAATTATGAAAAAAACGATCCACCATAGACGTGTTCGCTGTGTAGATGTGAATGGCTAAACCTGTACCCGTCGAGGCATCGCCGCCGCCCATCATGGTAATCAACCCATCAACAAAGTCTGTCGGTGCCTCTGGTATTGGCAAGGCATCCCATCTCAACTGATTTGGTGTCACCACTTGATTATCAAAAGGGGCACCTCTAATAAAACCATTGTCTAGTTGAGCAAATGGTTGATGTACAACCGACGGACGAATTCGATATAGCCAGGTTCGACGGTTAGTTTCTCGCGGCACCATAAAGGCTGTCCCACTCAATAACTCTGAATAAAGGCCATGGGCTACTTTTTGCGGAGAATTTCCGCGTTTTGGTAAAGCATCCACTAACGCCTCAGTCGCAAATTCGTTACCGAAACCTGTCTGATAGTTAAGCTTCACTGGATCCACTTTATCCATATTAATTTATTCTCCCTAGTATATCTTTAGATATTAGTTTCATTTGCAACTAAATTCAATTAATATTTTTTCATGGAAAATAAACACCGTAAACCATCAAAGAGCTTTACACTCGAAGAATTTATACCTTATCGATTGGCACTATTAGCTGAATCTGTAAGTACAGCCTTCTCAAAAACTTATGCTGAGCAATTTGGAATTACAGTACCACAATGGAGGGTAATGGCAGCCATAGGACGAGATCCTCATTGTAAGGCTTCCAGCATTGTTGAACATGCAGCATTGGATAAAGTACAGGTGAGCCGCGCTGTATCGGGGCTGATGGAGATGGGACACTTAGAGAGTTATCTTGATGAAAACGATCGAAGAAGTACAGTCTTGAGCTTCAGTCAAAAAGGTCAATCAGTCTATAACCAAATTGTACCTGCCGGCCTCGATTTTGAAGCAAAATTAATGTCCATCATGAGCACTGAAGATTTTACACAGTTAGATAGATTATTTACCAAACTAGCACTGCACGCTAAAAAACTGTAGACACATGACGCTAAAATTTTACTTAAAAAGTAGAAAAGGGGCTATAGTTCCACTGCAAAAATCAAGATCTCAAGCTAAGCATTAATACGGCAGCTTATTTGAAGTACCTTATTAAATTAGAATTATGGTTCTAATAAGGCTTGTACGATTTTTCCTCCATAATTTTAGAGCCGAGCAATAAATTAATATCACGTTTTAAATCAGCCCTTTTATCATTAGTAATATAAACTGAACGTGCTAGATCTATAAACGGCTGGGAATATTCTTCAGCTCTTTCACAGTCCCTTATGTCATCCTCAATACCCCAAAGCGCTTCATTAACTGACTTAAGTTCTGATACTAAAACATCGAGATCCGGGGAACGTGGAATATCTTTATCCATTTTTTCTGACAAAACTACTAATTCATGCCGCACGTTAGCAAGTTGCACCTCATCTTTGATACGCTCGGATTTAATCAAGAGGATAGTAATTTTATCAATCATCTCGCCAGGAGAAATTTCAACCAAAATAGATTTAAGAGGCATTTTACAATTCACTTTCATCAGTTTGGCTCAAAGAGTTTGGATAACTCTTTTCGATGTTATTCAAATCTTCAACATAAATTGACTGTGAGGGAAAAGCGAAGCTTGAACCTGCATCCGCAACGACTTTCATAAAAGCCAGCATATGTTCCTCTATAATTCCTCGCCATAAAACCCAATCTGTGGTCTTGGTGAAATAGTAAAGATTAATATCCACACTAGAGGCATTAAAGGCAACCAGATGAACCATTTCTGTGACACTATGATCCACCCTATCATCTTCAGAAATAAAGGTCTTAATATTCCTTAGAATGGTCTCAAATTGATCCGAGGTTGTCGAGTAGACGAGACCTATATCCATTTTAACTCGACGGTTCGACATCCTCGACCAATTGGTAATCGCTGCATTAGCTATGATGCCATTAGGAACACTTTGGAGTGCTTTAGAAAATTTTCGTATTCTAACTGTTGATAGTGTTATCTGTTCAACCGTACCGTGACCAATGCTAGGGGCCTCTATCCAATCACCCACACTAAAAGCCCTATCAATTAAGATAAGTTTTACACCTCCAAACAAATTAGAAACAGCATCTTTGGCAGCAAAAGCAAAAGGTAAAGATAAAACACCAATACCAGCAAAATATGGCCACGGGTTAATTCCCCATTGAGCCAGAACAGCAACAACTCCAGATCCAAATAAAAATACTTTCAGGAATTTAAGAAGATAATTTTTTACTTCGTTGGCTACGGGTCCGGCAAGTCTAGCTAATAAACGGTCAAAAAACATAGATACTGGGTCCACCAGTCGAAACCCAGTCCAAAAAATAGTAAATGCAATTAGAGACTTTATTATACGAATCAAAATGATTTCCGTATGGCTACCAAACGAAATCCAATTAACGGTAAAAGAGAGGCCAATAATGAAAAATAGAAACATAAGGGGCTGTTGCAATGCCTTTATGATTTTATCATCGATATCGGTCTCAGTAAGGTTAGCCCAGCGCTTGAGCCGTGAAATAACGGTACGAACAAAAAACTTCCGCATAAGGATAAAGCTAAATAGAACGACGGCGGCAGTAGCCATTTCGCCAACAGTAATCCCAAAAAAATCGCTAGTCCAAACTGTTTTAAATTCATCCATTGTAAATTCCATATCGCATTAACACTCATTTAGGTCGATTATATCATTTGTATTGACCTGAAATATTATTTTCAACCATTTCTTCAAGCTCTTCCGATGTCAGGGCACTGATGACCTTGTTGGCCATGTTATAGTTAAACCCGGCCCGCGCCAATTTAGCCATATCTTTCGCTCGAAAATCGTTTCGTTTATCCAGTGTCTCTCGGAAGGGCCCAAGGCGTCGTTTCCGAGAAAATATTATTAATGCAGCTAGCTCAGGATCCTCTTTGTCAGATGCTAAAAAGTCTAAACCCTCATTAATTACCCCGACCGGGAACCCTCTCTCCATAAGTTTTGCCCGAATTGTTCGCTCAGATAAACCACGCCGCCTTAAATTAGCAACTCGAATCTGCGCAAACTGCAGGTCGTTTAATAACCCCATTTTAATAAATCGGGATATTAACTGATCAACAATCTCAGCCCCCTCTTCCAAATTAGTGTTATGATGTTGGACTGACCGCATTACACGTCGCATCATTATTCTGCGAAAATTCTCACTCGAAGAAGAAAAGCGTTGTAAATAATACAATCCCGCGTTCTCCAAGGACTTTGGTGTCACTTTTCGCGGGACTTTCCTCTTTTGAGATTCTAGTTTAGTATAATTTGTCAATGAACTCATCATATAATTGAGGTTGGGTTTATCTCACCCCGTATATATAACAATTTTCACCATGCCCTGATACCCAAGAGTCAAATATTTAATATGCAAAATCCAAGGCCTAAGACAGAAAGAGATATCGTAACTATGCTGGAAACCCGACCCCAAACAGGTCCCGCAAATGGAAGGCGTAATTGGATTGGATTAAAAACACTCTATTTGAGAGAAACAAAACGCTTCATGAAGGTCTACGTCCAAACAATACTCGCGCCAGTTATTACAACATTAATTTTTTTAATAATTTTTACGCTAGCAATTGGTCCATTACGCAGTAACATCAATGATATACCATTTATCCAATTTTTAGCACCTGGCCTAATCATGATGGCAATATTGCAAAATGCATTTGCAAATGCCACATCCTCCCTAATGGGAGCTAAAATGCAAGGGAATATTGTTGACACCTTGATGCCCCCATTGACCTCCCATGAACTGGTGCTTGCTTATGCAAGCGGGGGTGCAACACGGGGGCTCTGTGTTGGTGTCGCTGTTACAGCAGCTATGAGCCTTTTCACCTCGCTAATGCCGGACAATATATTTCTTATTTTATTTCATTCAATCGCAGCATCCTACATGATGGCCATACTTGGTATCATCAGCGGTATTTGGGCTGATAAGAATGAACAAATGGCTGTAATTACTGGCTTTATAGTTACACCGCTTTCATTCCTCTCGGGTACTTTCTATTCAATCGAACGATTACCAGATTTTCTCCAAACACTGACAATGTTTAATCCATTTTTCTATGCTATAGACGGCTTACGAGCAGGATTCATTGGTAATTCCGATGGCCCTATTTTTCAAGGAATTCTAGTTATGTTTAGCATAAACGTAGTACTTTGGATTTTTTGTCA
>CAJQSN010000076.1 GCA_905614355.1 uncultured Rhodospirillales bacterium
CCCACGAGGTTGGAATACGCCAAATGACGCTTAGCGAGGATTTCGGTGGTCTCGGAACAGATTCACTGACAACCTCTATGGTCATTGAAGAGCTTGGAAAAGGTGATCTTGGCGTTTCTGTTATTTTTGCTCAAACACTAAAAATAGCGCAAATCATGCAGGCAGCGCTCAACGAAGAACAACGAAATCGTGTCTTACCCAAATTTGCCGAAGATCCTCGAGGTATGCTTGGAATTGGTATTACTGAACCAGACAATGCCTCGAATTATTTCATACCGCATCCGACACCATTTCGCACCTCTGCAGAAAAAGTAAAAGGTGGCTGGCTCGTTAACGGCATGAAACACTTTATTTCAAATGGCAATCGATCAAGTTATTATTTGTTGTTTGTTCAGACTGAGAAGGGTGTCGGTCTTGCAGAAGGTAGTACTTGCTTTTTATTAGAACGAGACCGGGAGGGATTTTCGATAGGTAGGGTCCATGATAAAATGGGAGAGCGCCTGGCAAATAATGCTGAATTAATTTTCCAAGACTGTTTTCTTCCCGATGAAAATGTTGTCGGAGAAATAGGTAAAGGTTTTCAAGTGTTAGCTAACTTTTTCCCCCAAAGTAACGCTTATGCTGGAGCAAGTATTTTGGGCGTAGCAGAAGCCTGTTACGCAAAATCGGTTGAATGGGCCAAGATCAGAGTACAAGGTGGCAAGCCAATAATTGAACATGACGGAATTCGCGCGCAACTTGCCGAAATGCGTATGTTAATCGATGCCTCGCGCTCATACATTCATCGAGCATGTTATCTCGCCGACAACCAAAGCGAAGGTTGGGACAAAACATTAGGGGTACTACCTAAAACTATGGCTTCACAGGCTGCTTGGAAGATCGCCACTTGGTGTTTAGAAATACACGGAGGTCACGGCTATATGAAGGAATTTGGGGTTGCCAAATTAGTTCGTGATGCTGCCTGCTTTTTACATTCAGATGGTGTTAACAGGACCTTATTTCTAAAAGCCGCTAACTTTATGTTTGAGGATTAAGCTATGAAGGCAATGGTATTAGAGGCACCTAATACTCCTTTTGTTTTAAAAAATGTTCCAGACCCTGTAGCAGGCCCCGGAGAAGCCGTCGCTAAGGTTTATGCTTGTGGTTCTGGACTTACAATTCAACATTTTAAAGCAGGTCGAACCCCGGCTATCTTTCCACGGATAATAGGCCACGAGATATGCGCCGAAATTGTCGAGGTTGGCAGTGGGGTAACTAATTTATCAGTAGGTGACATCGTTACTTCATATTTTTATATGAACTGTGGAACCTGCAAATATTGCCTTTCCAATCACGAACCTCTCTGTGAAAACCTTGGCGGCTATGTTGGACGAGAATGTGACGGGGGCTATGCCGAATATATGAAATTACCTTCACGCTGGTTTATTAAACTACCAGATGGTCTCGATTGGAAAAATCAACCGGCACAAATAGGGGTAGCAATGGATGCACTAGCAACACCCTATAAAGTTCTACGACGCGCCAGAATAAGACCCGGCGAAACTGTTGCAGTATTTGGCGCCGGTGGCGGACTAGGTATTCACCAGGTAATGCTAGCCAAATGGGCCAAAGCAAAAGTGATTGGTGTGGATACTAAGAGACGCAAGTTTGATGCCATAAAAGAGGCTGGTGCAGATAATGTTGTAGATGCCTCCGCCACTGATGTGGTTGAGGCCCTAATGGACCTAACTAATGGAAAAGGTGTCAACGTATCTATCGATTACGTTTCGGCCCAGGATACATTAGAAGCTGCAACAAACTCACTTGGTAGGCACGGTCGCATGGTAACACTCGGAGGCGCGGGTGAAACCTTTAAAGTCAATGCCAAACATCTTCTCGCAAATGAAATTGATGTGCTTGGAAGCCGCTATGTAACACCACTCGAGATTATAGAAACATATGATCTGATGGCTCGGGGTGACATATGGCCTATAGTCACCGAGATCCACCCCTTAGAAGAGGCTGAGGCTGTGCACGAAA
>CAJQSN010000077.1 GCA_905614355.1 uncultured Rhodospirillales bacterium
AGTAATAAATTCTGTCGCGCCTCTAGATCATCAGGTCGATCCACTAAAGCAGGTAAGTTTTTCCACAACAACACAAAGGCTTCTCTATTAAACGCCCGGGTTAAAGGATTCGCATTGGTTGTCATAAAGCTTTCCAAAGTATGAACCAGGGCGTCCATACCGGCGGAGATGGCAACCGGCTGAGGGCAGCTTTCGAGCCATTTGGCATCTAGTATGGCATAGGTAGCGTTCATGTAGCGGCCGTTGATGCCAAGTTTTTTCATTTCACTTTTATCGGTAAACACGGCATTGATTGTTACTTCGCTGCCGGTACCTGCAGTCGTCGGGATGCAAATACTTGGCAGAGCAGGGGCGGTCAGATTATCAAACCCTCGATAGTCAATACCAGGTCCTGGATTTGTGTAGAGACCAGCCAAGGCTTTGGTCATGTCCAATGTGCTACCGCCGCCAATGCCAATAATGACATCAATATCTGCTATGGCGCGAATGTCTTCAGCAATTTGATCAAGATAATCGTAGGAAGGTTCTTCATTGCCGCGCAATTGAATTTCGGTGAGAGTTGTCTGTGCGCTCTGGAGCAGAACTTTAGTTTTGCCGTAGTAACAGGAATGCTCGGCGACGCCCGCATCGACAACCAGAACCACATTGTACCAATTATTAGAATTTAAAAGCTCAACAATTTCAGCTGTTTTTCCAATACCGGAAAGAAGCTGATTGTTTAACTGGAAGCGAAAATCATTTTTCATTTAATTTATTTTCATATTGAAGGTTGGGGTGTCAAAAATTATCTAAAAATTCGTCTTCAGCGCGCTGAAAATCATGTTTTTGGCCAATATCGAGCCAATATTCATGGATTGGGAATACGCAGGGGCGATCTTTATTTTTAATAAGTTGCTGTATAATATCTGTCATATCGGTATAGGAATTTGGCTTAATTAGATCTATAACGTGAGGGTCGATAATATAAATCCCAGCATTTACCAACACCTTTTTTTGTGGCTTTTCCTGGAGGGACATAAGGTTTTGGCCCTCAACCTCGATGATACCATAAGGAAGAACATAACTATAGTCGCGGACGCAGACGGTTAGCGATGAATTGTGGGCGTTGTGAAAAGCGAGTAAATGTTCAAAGTTTAGTTTGGTGAGAAGGTCGCTATTCATAACAATAATTGGTTCGTTCAAAGTTTGCTCTAATAGAGATAGGGAACCCGCAGTGCCGAGGGGCATATTTTCTTTCAAATACTTTATCGAGATGCCCCACTGAGTTCCATCATCAAAATGTGCTTCAATTTGTTCACCTAAATAATTGAGAGAAATATGAAAGTTGACGAATCCAAAGTTGTGTAATTGGCTGATTATGGTTTCCAATATGGGCCGATTGCCGATGTGAAGCATCGGTTTGGGTATATCGGAGGTGAGAGGCCTTAATCTTACGCCGCTGCCGCCTGCCATTAGGACAACATTATTCGGCAAGGTGCCTTTGTTTTTAGCTAAAATTATGTCAACCAGGACACCGCTGTCATCGATAATAGGCATTTGGTGGATTGAACCAGAACGCATTCTATTCATTAGCATCTCTCGACTATCACCAACATTACCACACTGTGGGTCGATCACCATGAACTCAGACACCGCGGTTTCCATACCGAGGCCTTTGAGAAGAGCTCTGCGTGCATCTCCATCAGTTACAACACCAAGCAGTTTCTGATCCCCATCAGTGACCAGAACTATTTGCAATGCACTTTCTTCAAGGCACTCCAGAGTGGAACGCATATTGGTATCTGGAGAGACGCAGGTTCCGCGCCAGTTCTTTGTCATGGTGTCATCACCCGCGCTGGTGTTCCACTTACTTTTGTGCCGTCGGAAATATAGCTATTTACTAAAGAACCGGCAGCTACCACCGCCCCCTGGCCAACTCTTATATTGTTTAAAATCGTCGCACCAATCCCTATATATGAATTACCCCCGACCTTTGTCGAGCCCCCACATGTCACACCAGGCGCAAGGTGAACGGCCTTACCGATATTGGAATCGTGATCAATAGACACCTTTGTGTTTATGATCGCAAGATCGCCAATTGAACAACCTGGTTGAATGATAGCCCCGGCGAATATTTGAGCTCCTTGACCAATAGAACAATCGTTTGCGACCCAAGCGTTTGGATGAATCAGGGCTGGAAAGGCAAAACCTTTTTTTGCTAGATCTAAAAAAATACTGAAACGCCTTTTTAGGGGGGTGATCAAATCCTTCCCGCCCGAACATGCGCCAATACCGATAGCGAGATCAACATTATCCGGGTTTATGTTTGAAAGAATTTCATCTCCTCCTTCAACCTCAACCCCAAGCACTTTGTCTCCATATTTTGAAGGGTCTGAATCAGTTAAACATAAGACGTTTATGCCTAATTCTTGAACAACACTCAGAACAACTTTGGCATGCCCACCGGCGCCAAGTATGATCATGGATTTGCTCATTGTTGTATAGGTTCGCCTGCAAGGTATTCTTGATTGGCTGTCTTATCTAATAAATCCCAAAGGCCCATTGGTGATAAACCCTCGCCATATCGCATAGTGGTTAAATTCTCTACTGAAAACATGTCACCGTTTTTAATGGTCTTTTTCGCAATTATTATTTTTCTGGCAATGCTTATATTTTTCAATTCAACATCATGCGGCTTCTTATCGCCGGATCCCAAAGCGGTCTCAATTGATCGAATAGCTTGAACCATTTCTGAAAATAAAGCTGGTTCTATTGATGCCTTGTGATCCGGACCGGTCATTGTTTGATCAAGAGTGAGGTGTTTCTCTATGATTGTTGCTCCCATCGCGACGGCGGCAATGGGAATGGAAATTCCTGCACTATGGTCTGAATAACCTACAGGCAATCCAAATTCCAAGACCATGCTTTTAATGGCACGAAGATTAATTGACTCAACTGGTGCTGGGTATTCGGTTGTACAATGTAACAACCGCACATTTATATCTAGTGCTGAAATTCCTTCTGGGGCAGTTGCACAACCCTTGATGTCATCAAATGATTTTGGAAATGGCTTATGAAGATAACCATAAGCAAGTACGTCTAAAGCGGCTCTAATTTCCTGTAAATTCGACATGCCAGTTGAAAGGATAACAGGTTTATCTAATTGGGAGATGGCTAAAAGATAGGGCCCATTGGTGATCTCGCCTGAAGGAATTTTAATGAGATCTAGATTGAGGTCTTTAACTAAAAAGGTGACGCTTTCTATGTCAAAGGGTGAAGAGAGAAAATCGATACCGATCTTTGCACAATAAATTTGTAATTCTTTGAACTCCTCGGCCGTTAACTCTAATCGCCGCAACATGTCAATTTGACGCTCGGTAACACCTGTGTTTTTTACCTGGTACTCCGCCATTTGAGCAGAATTTGAAGCGAGGCGATCGGCAGAAAAGGTTTGAAACTTAACGGCATCCGCACCAGTTCCCAGAGCGGCGAGGCTTAACTGTTTGGCTAAATCGAGAGAGCCATTGTGGTTAACACCAGCTTCGGCAATGATATAGGTGTTGTTCATGTTACGAGACTGAAGTCTTCATTTAGCGCGATGGCTAATTCACGTGGATGCCAAGCAAGTAGTTTCATCGCTTTACTGTTGTCGCCCATTATCAAATTTGTTTCGCCTACCCGCATAGTTACCCGGCCGAATTTTAGAAGCTTTTGATCGGCCTCGAGGGCAATTGCTATTAGCTTTAAAAACGCACGCAATTCTATTGCATCACCTGAACAAATATTAAATAAATCGAATCCGCCACGGTTCAAATCGTCAGCCAATTTAAGATAGGCACTGCAGACATCTTTAATGCCAATAAGGTCTCTTCGCTGAGTGCACGGTGATAGATCAATAGATTTACTGTTTTTTAATGCTTCGATGACCAATGGAATTAGCTTCCCTGGATTATCAAAGGATCCGAAAGGAAGGAACAAACGCACCACTCTGGTAGGCACGCCGTAATAAACGGATTGTTGCTGGGCCGTAATTGTTTGCGTGAGTTTAGCAATGCCATATAGTGAATTTGGTTGTGGTGTATTGCTTTCAGCGACCGCCCCTTCTGATGGACCGTATTCCACCTCAGAACCGGTAATGATGACGCCACAATTCTGATCTTTTAGTGTCTTGAAAAGAATGGGGATAGATCCAGCATTTACGTTTAACCCCATAGAAAAATCATAGTTGGCGTTAGAATAGTCAGAAGTATACCCGGCTTGTTGCACCCATATTCTCGGTGAGTATTTATCTACAATATTAGTTAACGCACTTGCATCGCAAATATCAAATTTCTCAAATTTAACAAAACTCGAAATTTGAGAAATCCGTGTAGCCTGAGGACCAGAATATTCAATTAAATCTTGTGTATGGCCAGCGATAACACGCCAATCACTTTTAGCAAAAGCCTTACATAAGTGCATACCAACGAAACTTGTGGCACCTGTTATGACTATGGTTTTATTTAACGAGCGCATTTACGGCTTAATTGACCAGTCAAACTCAATTGACGCCTCGTTGAGATCCCATTGTTCGGTTTCATTTTGTTCATGTGGGATTGTTGCACAATTTGCAAGGAGTGCCGCTGATGATCCGGTGTTCTTAAATCCAAACCAAATCAGAGGCGGTATTTTTATCAATGCATATAGATCATTTGGCCCTAAAATAAATTCGGCAATGTTATTGTAGGATCGGCTTTGGGTTTGGCCATCAAAAGCTACTAAGTGGACTTTTCCAACCGGAACTGTGATATTCAATGTCATCTTTTTATGGCGCTTCCAAGCTTTGGTGGCTCCGGGTAGCACTGTTGAAAAATAAATTTCGCCGAACCTATCAAAATGCGGAGCATCAGATCGTAGCATATGCATAACAGAGCCACGCTCATCTTTAATAATCTTAAGCGGCGTAACCACGAGGCCCTCTATCGAATTAGTTATGTTATGCAGTCCTCCACGTAGGAGGTAATTTGTGCTCGAGTAAGATCCAAAGGGTTTTCTCCATTATCAATTTTTTGATACCAATTAATGGTGTTTTCTACGCAACGCTCAAAACCCCATAGAGGGCTCCAAGCTAATAATGACTTGGCTTTATCACTTGATAACATTAGTAAGTTTGATTCATGAGGCGCAAAATGATCTGGTTGGACATTAACTGATCCAGAACCCCATATTTTAGAAGCAAATTCGGCAAGTTCTTTAACAGGTCGAACGTTCTCTGTGTTTGGGCCGAAGTTCCAGGGCCCTGTAATTTTATCTGGGTTTTCAAAAATTCTTGCGGTGAGCGTTAAATAACCAGAGAGCGGTTCCAACACATGTTGCCAAGGCCGAGTTGCAACGGGATTTCTTACTTCAATAGGTGTTTTTGCTCTAAGTGCTCGAATACAATCCGGGACAATTCGATCTTTTGATAAATCCCCCCCACCAATGACGTTGCCAGCACGTGCGGTGACGGCACCTATATTCTTATTTAATTTTAAAAATGATTGATAGTAACCTTCAAATACATTTTCGGCTGCTGACTTAGAAGCTGAATAAGGGTCTGTTCCTCCTAACTCATCATTTTCCCGGTAACCCCAAATCCATTCTTTGTTTTTATAACATTTGTCCGAAGTAATAAAAACGAGTGCCCGGACATCAGAAGAATTCCGCACGGCTTCTAACAAGTTTATGCTACCGCCAACGTTTGTGTCGAATGTTTCTTTTGGTTTCTGATAGCCGTGCCTTACCAGTGATTGGGCTGCTAGGTGAATAATCGCCTGTGGTTTGGTTTTTTCTATTACCTCCTTGATTAAGCTATAATTTCGGATATCACCATCATACTGGTCAATTCTATCGCGCAATCTAAGTTGATCGAACAGGGGTGCGTCTGGTTTTGGTGGCAATGCAAATCCAGAAACTTGAGCTCCTATTTCGGTTAACCAGGTGCAGAGCCAGCTTCCTTTAAAACCAGTAGAACCGGTAACCAGAACGGGCACTCCTTTAAAGCTGTTTAAGACAGTGGATGTGATCATTGTTTGATCCAGTGTGCCTCATTATCTGCATATAGTTTGTTTAACAATTCATAGTCTCGCCGTGTATCCATGCATTGCCAAAAACCATCATGTGGATACATCATCATCTCCCCATCGCGGGCGATTTTGCGCATTGGCTCGGCTTCAAGGGTTTCGTTGTCTTGATGCTTATCGAGATATTTGAAAATAGAGTTTTGGCAGACAAAAAATCCACCTGAAATACGCCCACTAGTAGTTTGTGGTTTTTCATTAAATTCAGTTATCTGATTATGTTGATTGATTTCTAATTCACCAAACCGTCCTGGTGGGTGGACGCCACAAACCGTTATTATTTTACCATGGTTGAGGTGAAATGATTCCAAGTTTGGAATATTAACGTCGCTTAACCCATCACCGTAGGTTAACATAAAATTTTTGTCCTCCTTAATATATGGGCGGATTTTTGACACACGTGAACCGGTTAAAGTGTCTAGCCCAGTATTTACAAATGTGATCTTCCAATCCAGGGATGTTTGTTTTGAATGGAAGGATATTTGATCATTGTTATTAAAATCAATCGTAAAATCGTTTGTAAGTGATCTGTAGTTTAAAAAAAAATTTTTGATAATTTCTGCTTTATAACCTAAGCATAAAATAAATTCCTTGTACCCAAAGTTTGCGTAGGTTTTCATCACATGCCAAATAATGGGGTGGTTTCCGATCGGCACCATTGGTTTTGGCAGGTCTTCATTTACGTCTCGAATTCGTGTGCCTTTACCGCCGCAGAGAATAACTACTTTCATTGAATTCTCATTTTCTCTTTTGATTTACTTTTTCTGGGTTGGGGTGCATCATATAATTGGCCTCTTATAATTCGAACCAGGCTATAAGTTATTAAATAAATGGGGGATTCAAGTGCTGTGATTCCAAATAATTTTATTGCAGCCAGTCTATTGCCCCGACGTAACAAGTTCAAAGCAGCTTGGAATTTAGCTTTAGTTATTTGACGCCGCCCCTTTAATAATGATGTTTTAGTTAAGAAAGGAAGATTTTGGGCATATTCTAATAAACTTAAAAGGTTCTGGTTTCTTATTGTTGCTGTGTTTGGCTGGACGGTTTCTTGATCGGCATGTTGGCGAACTTTTACTAATGGTTTATTTATTGCGGATATTTTATAACCAGCATACAAAATATCTAGTGCCAGACGGTAATCACAGGCATATTCAAAATTTTTATTATATCCACCAATTGCATTTGCAATATTTCGCCGAAACATGATTGTAGAATGAGCTAAATAGTTACCTTCAGCGTATTTATGCATTAATTCGTTGCATTTTGGAAGGTTTTTACTTGTAAAGAGGTATTTACCAAATTTATCAATTAAATTGAATTGACTTCCTACAAGCCCAACGTCTTTGTGGGTTTCCAAAAAGCGCACTTGTTTTTCTATTCTACTTTTATCTGAAATATCATCGCTATCTTGCACTGCAATATATTCGCCGACTGCAGCGTTAAAAGCCGTGGAAATACCTGAAGCAAACGTACTATTTAGGTTTGGATTCACGCTAATAATTCGAAGGCGTGGATCATTTATATTTTTTAATATTTCTGGAGTGCTATCGGTTGAGCCGTTATTGACAACTATTATTTCAGTATCCAAAAATGACTGTTGGAGTAAGCTCGACATTGCGGCAGTTAAATATCTTTCACCATTTCGTACGGTCATAATTAAGCTAACACGAGGCATTATTTCTACTTGATATCTAAATTAGGGGTTATCTATATAAATTAATTAAAAAAGAAATAGGCAAGCTACCGCACTTTGGGTGAAAGAATTCCTCCAAAGTGCTTTAGGTTGGGCTAAAAATTTAACAGGTTTATTTTAAACGCTTATTGCCGAAGATGGCAGACGCACACGCACGTTTCGACCCATTAAATTTAGTAAAATAACGATGCGCTCATCGTCATTCTGGCATTCAAAAATTCCACTATGATTGTTAAAAGCCCCAGCAATAATGTTAACTTCATCGCCTGATTTAATCTTTAGATCCCTAGTCAAGGATATCACACCTTCTGAATCTTCACGTGTCCGGATCTCACGCACTAATTCTGCAGGAATAGGAGTTGGTAGTGAACCAAATTTAATTAGCGTACTGACGCCAATAGTTGAGTTAATGGTGGACCAATTCTCCATATCTAAGTCAAATTCGACGAAAAGGTATTTAGGGAAAAGCGGCGCTAGGACCTTATCTGTACGGCGTGCATGGCGTCGAATTTTTTTATATTGTGGTAAATAAGCATTAAAGCTCTGGCGCTTTAAATGAAATAGCGCCTTGGTTTCTTCGCGTGCCTTGGTGTTTACGACATACCACTGCTTCATTCCGGATACTCCGCATTCAAGGTTGCGACAGCGGACTGATCAGTTTGTTCTCGGTTAACGCCCAATATAGGAACGGTGAGGATTTTATCTTGCGGGAAAAATTTGACGGCTTCATTGAAAGTTTCCTGTGGCTTTTCCATGTCTGTCACAATTAGGGCATGCAGGGTCTTAAGCTTGGAAAGCTTGTTGACAACGGGTAAATTCATATATGTTGAGGTTGTGGTGGCCGCCTTCGCATCAATGATGCCGGTAATTTTAATGTCTATTTCGGTCGCGCTTAAAATAATAATTTCAGTGAGGTCGCTTTTCCCGGTTAGTGCTACACGCGTCCAGCCGCTTTTAATACAATGATGCAATAAGTCGTCTGATTGGCTTCGGGCTAGGCGGAAAAAATTAAAAGATTGTTTTAAATATTCAGAGGTGAGCCGACTTTTTTCAGCAAATCCATGCGGGGTAAGATAATAAGTATATCTATTGGATGGAATTTGTTTAACCTTAATCAGGCCTTTCTTTGCACAGCGCTTCATATAGGTGTTCGTCAGGCCGAGAGCAACACCTAACTCAGCCGCTAAAGAGCGTTGCGTTATAGCACTGTTTTCCTCAATTACACCAAGTAAATTAAGCGTTATACGTTCTTCTTGTTTTAAAGGATTTTGGGTTGTATTAGAATTTAACACTGAATTTTATTCTTCCTTATAGCGTTTTACCGTTGTTCGCGATATGAACGTAGCTTTTTATTATAAGTAGGTCAACTGCGTTCGCGCCATGAACACACTTTATAGACTATCGAATATCATTAAAATTTTATTTAATTTACGGTGTTCATTCAAATGTAATAATAAACTGGAAATGTAGTATTTATAAATTGTATTTAAATTTTTGTTACACGGCTGACCCGGAACTTGCTGTCGCGATCTATATTTTAATATCTCAGGTGCAGGTTAAATTAAATTTATTGTTTATTGTGGAGTACTTTTTTACCTCTAAAATAAGTCTTTTATTTATACTTACATAACGATTAGATTTTGAGCGATTTATTTGTAAAGACTTTTAGTTGTTTTTAAATACCAATTTGCCTGTGTTTGGCTAGTCACGGATAAATTCGTTCCACCATAAAGCAAAATTAAAGAGATACCATATTTGCCGTGCATTACCCCTTGCTATGACTTTTTCCACCCCTTTGGAATCAAAAAAATCAGTAGACGCACAAAAAATTTTCAGTGTTTTTTCTGCTTCAGTTCCCAGTTTATCATTCACCCAATCATCAATAGGAACAGCAAACCCTTGTTTTTTTCGGTTAATAATTTCATCAGGGATAAGACCACGAACAGCTTTTTTTAGTATATATTTTAGCTCGCCTCCTCGTGTCTTCAGTTTTGGGGATATGCTTAAGGCATACCTAATAAATAGGTGATCAAGAAACGGCACGCGAGCCTCAATACTGGTTGCCATACTCATTTTATCAACCCGCATCAATAGCAATTCGGGCAATCGAAAATTTAGATCTAGGTAGGACATCCAATTGAGCGGCGAGCGGTCGGGAGCATTTTCTTCGAAGCGCGTACGTATTGGTGCTATCACCTCCCAAGAGCTCCGCCCCAAAAATTTTTCTTTTAGCCGGGGTGAAAGAATATCCCATTTGGCATTTTCTGGAAACGCTTCTGCACCGCCCCAAAATATGGGCTGATCTTGAGAGGCACGGCGGAGAAACTCGGTGTATAGTTTGCCACCTAGGCCAAGAGCGGTTAACGCCTGAACTCCAATTTTTTTGATAAATTTGGGTATTGGCCATGCGTTGGCCCGCTCTAAGTTCAAGAAAATTTTCCAGCTTGAATAGCCCCAAAACAATTCATCGGCACCTTCACCAACTTGACAAACGATGACGCCGTTATCACGAGCAAGTTTCGAGACAAAATAGAGCGGCACGCAGACTGGATCTCCAATTGGCTCGTCCTGATAGCGGATCATTTCGGGTAGAAATTTCAGCAGGTCATCTTGGCTGATAAGATATTCATGGTGATCGGTACTAACCTGTTCAGCAATAATCCTGGCATAGGGCAATTCATCAGCAATGCTTTGCTGATCACCCGCATAGCCGATGGAAAATGTTTTGATGGGTTTTTTTTCATTTTTAGAGAACAACGCGACATTTATACTGGAATCTACGCCACCTGACAAAAATACCCCGATTGGCACATCACTGACTTTGCGATAGTTTATAGCCGTTTCTAGTTGTGATAGAATACCTGTAGTGATCTCGGTATCGGCTTTTCCTAGCTCAGGCTCAACATCATCCCAGGCATCCCACCAACGTTCAGTCCTCACATCACCTTTGGCTGAAATACGGGTCCATGTTCCGGCCGTGATTTTTTTGATTCCATCAAACAAAGTCATAGGAGCTGGGGTGGTAAGAAATGAAAGATAATGAAACAGAGCTTCTTCATTAACCGCGCGCTTGCGGTCCGGATCTGCCAAAATCGCTTTAATTTCCGAGGCAAACACTATACCGCGATCATCTAGGGCGTAATAGAGGGGCTTTATGCCAACGCGATCGCGGATAAGCCATAACTCTTTTTTGATGTTATCCCAGAGCGCAATGGCAAACATGCCTCTAAATTTATGAAGACAATCAATACCCCATTCCTCGAAGGCATGAAGGATAACTTCAGTGTCAGAGTGATCCGTCTTCCAGTCGTTATGGCCAAGCTTTATAAGTTCTTGACGAAGTTCGGCATGATTATAAATTTCTCCATTAAAAACAATGGTAAGCGTTTTGTTTGTAAGGCTCATTGGCTGCAGAGCTGTCGTTGAGAGGTCAATAATGGCGAGGCGCCGGTGGCCAAAGCCAATAGAGGCATTCTTGTCCACTTTTTCGCCTAGCCAGACGCCAGCACCGTCTGGCCCCCGGTGGATCATAGTGTCCCGCATCCGAACCAGCATTGCCTCATCAACCGGCCATGTTTCAGGCGAAAAAGCGAGGATACCGTTAATACCGCACATGGCTAAATTTTAATCTTAAAATAATCTAGATACCAGGCAACAAAATTTCGAAGACCGTCTTCTATTGAAGTCGCCGGCGAGTAGCCTATTTTTTTCACCAGTTCATCGGAACTTGCCCAAGAAGTCCCAACATCTCCGGCTTGCATAGGCATATAGTTTTTAAGGGCTGTTCGGCCGAGTATTTTTTCCAAAACTTCAACAAGATTCATCAGGTGAACGGGCTGATTGTTGCCAATATTAAACACTCGGTAGGGGGCTAATCCACTGGTTGCCGGATCCGGGTGATTGCTGTTCCAGTCAATGTCAATTTCAGGTGGCTTAGCAAGAGTGCGGACTATACCTTCTACTATGTCATCAATATAGGTAAAATCGCGCTTCATATCACCATTATTATACAGATCTATTGGTTCGTTATTTAGGATAGCTTTGGTGAATTTAAATAAGGCCATATCGGGTCGACCCCAAGGGCCATAGACGGTAAAGAATCGTAATCCCGTAACAGGATATTTAAAGAGGTGGCTATAAGAGTGTGCCATTAGTTCATTGGCTTTTTTGACCGCAGCATATAGGTTTTTTGGGTGATTGGTGGAGTGGTGTTCTGAGAATGGCATTTTCGTGTTTCCTCCATAAACTGAACTTGTAGAGGCATATATTAAGTGATCAATGCCGTAATTCCTGCACGCCTCGAGAATATTGAGAAAACCTAAAATATTAGAGTCGATATAGTCTCTTGGCGCTGTCAGACTGTGACGCACTCCTGCCTGCGCGGCTAGATGGATAATTTGGCCAATTTTATATTTTTCAAAGATTCCGCTCAATTTAACGTGATCGTTTATATCTATTGGAACATTGATGTAATTCTCATAGGGTGTGAGGCGCTCTATTCTTCGGTGCTTGAGATTAACATCATAATAAGAGTTTAAATTGTCGACACCAACAACTTCATGACCCTCTTCGAGTAATCTCAATGAAACATGGTTGCCGATAAATCCGGCACTTCCCGTGACTAGTATTTTCATTTAAAAATCAAAATCATGCTTTAATGATTTTGCCTAACTTATTATTAATTAATGCAGTTGCATTTCTAGTATCGATAATTAGTTTACTATTTGCCACAAGCTCTTCGTAATTTACACTGTCGTGGTCTGTACAGATTAGCGCCGCATCATATTTTACCAGTTGTTTAGCTGACCAATTAATAGATTCAAGCCCGGCGAGTACTGAGTGTTCTCGGGTTGCTGGAATAACATGAACGAGCGGGTCATAATAGGCCACCGACGCCCCCTGGGCTTTTAATAACCCCATCAAGGCAAATGCTGGACTTTCGCGAGTGTCATCGATATTTTTCTTGTATGCTAACCCAAGAATTAATATTTTAGTGTTTTTTATATCTTGATCAAACCTTGCTTTTAACGCGTTCTTTAGGACCTCAATCACATGGTTTGGCATTTGGGTGTTAACATGACCAGCTAACTCAATAAATTTGGTTTCCTGACCAAACTGTTTTGCCCTGTAGGTCAGATAAAAGGGATCAATTGGGATACAATGCCCTCCAAGGCCTGGACCAGGATAGAAGGGCATATAACCAAAGGGTTTACTTTTTGCTGCTTCAATTACCTCCCAAATATCTATGCCCATTTTATCATAGATAACCTTAAGTTCATTAACCATTGCAATATTAACCGCTCTAAAAATATTTTCCGTTAACTTCACAGCTTCGGCAACCTCCAATGAAGAAACCGGGACTGTGTTGACAACAATTTGATTATACATTGTGCAGGCAAGTTCGCGGGCATCATCGCCATCGCCCCCAACTATTTTCGGAATATTTGCTGTTCCAAAATCGGGGTTTCCTGGATCTTCGCGCTCTGGCGAATAGGCTAAAAATAAATCCTCTTTGGATTTCAGACCACCTTTTTCTAAAATTGGTTTTAATATTTCGGCGCTGGTACCAGGATAAGTAGTTGATTCTAAAACAATTAGTTGGCCTATTTTAAGATGGGGCGCAATCAATTCACCAGTTGAAACAATATAGCTTAAATCTGGTTCTTTATTTTCAGTGAGTGGCGTTGGCACGCAAATTAAGATAGCATCAACTAGATAAATTTGCCTGAAGTCACTTGTTGGCCTAAATTGATTGCTAGTCGTACAGGTGGCAATTTTTTCGCTAGAAATGTGTTTGATATATGACTCGCCATGATTTAACGCGGTTATCTTCGTTTCGTCGATATCAAAGCCATAAACTTGAAAATTTTTGTCAATAAAAGCCATTACTAATGGTAGGCCGACATAGCCGAGGCCGATGATGCCGATCTTGGCGGTTTTGTTTTTGAAAGCTGTTTTAATCTGGTTAATATTTTGTAACATTATATTCTATAACCATTCTGAACCTGTAGTTGGCGCAACCTAGCTTGTTTTATAAGTATTGCAAACTGAATGCACGAGACCTGGTTTAGTGTTATATTTTGCTAAGACGCCATTTGATAGTAGAACCGTTTTTGCCTAAGGGACCCGAAACAAGAATCTGCTGAGTTCTTCGCTGTGGGGCGCTACTATCAAAGTAGATGCTTTCTTCAAGAGTGATAATTTGATTTATGCACATAAAGCGCCAACCTGACCCACGACGCGGTTTTAATATCGCTGCGCATTTATCTTGCAATATAGTTACTTGAACATTTGGATGTACATGAAAACGTAGGTTATAGTTATGGCCGCCGGGACCCATTAAATTATCTTCACCGTGAATTTCACCACCATCGGGCGCGAGCATAATAAGACGGCGATGGATCAATCCAAATGGTTTAGTGTAACCGTCGTAACTTGCTTCAATAATTGTGCTGCCAGCAATTTCTCGGCGACTAGACGTTACTTGGCCAAGTTTATAAACAAAACCTCCTGTCGAACTAATTTCGGAGGAGTTTGTGTTATCAACAACTATTGTGGAATGCGCGGCAGTGGACCTAAGTGCTTTTAACCATCCCTTTGTAGCATTTTCAGGCATACCGCAATTAACGATGATTCGATCCGTACCTGAGCTCATTTCGAACGCTAATGTACCAGAATGAGCCCATTCATTTTCTACCACGTTGGGTGGTGAACCGGTATCTATCAAAATTGTAGTTTTACCCGCATGAAGTCGCTGATAACCAGAATAGGTAGCATTTAAAATCGCCCGTGTTTTGACGCCAGACTTTGATAATAGTATGTCAATCAATTCTGAACTACTATCGCTAGATCCATTAAAAAAAGCTAAACCGCCATCTGCGTGTCTGTAAGTTCGTAAGATTGGTACCATGTGCCCTATCGTGCTGTTTAACCAATCTGGTGTGTTAATGTGAGCTGCTGTTAGTGTATCACGGATAGCAATAAGTTCCGTTAGAACCTTCATATGGGTTTGGGGATTTCGGGAATAATGACCCCCATCGGGATATATTTGATGGTCTAACTCTTTCTCAAGTAAACGTAAGCCATTACTCTGATAATGTTCAAAATTTGGAAGTGAAATACCGCAATATATTAGGGCCTTTAACCCTTGAATTCGTTTTGGCCCGGCTATTGTTTTTATTATACTACGATTGAGATGACGCGCTTGTTTTGTGACTTCTAGAAAGAAGAGATCGAGAAATTCTTGTGGGGCTTCTCTAGAAAAAAAACCGAAATGAGTTATCCAATTTGTTAACCGTTGGCCTAGAATATCAGCTCGCCAGGCTAAAGGTGACCATTTTGTGTGCGTGTTTAGCCAGGTGGATACATGTTCTCGGGCCAAAAGGCGTGCTTGATTATTTCCCATGGCGCGCAGATCACCTAGCCACTTGAAACTATGCAAATACGCTTGCCAATCTGAGCTTGCATTCTCTGGAATATCAATGACATTTGTAAATGGCCACCATTCCTTAGCAACTATTAGATTACCAGCAAGAATTAGTTGTCCTGCTGCAGCATTGCCGGGGATAAGTTCGGGGGGTGTGCCAAGTAGGCGTTCTGGAGTAGGGCCCGCTAAGGTGTATGAGTAAAGTCGGTTGCGATAGATGAAGCTATAAAATCTATCTAGAAGTCTCCCTTGAATTTCTTTAGCGGAATATCTGTTTGGCATGGCTAACGTGTTTATTAGTAACCTCAACAGTTTTTGGTTTAAATTAAGAGACTAGATTGTATTCTATATTAGAAACGACAACGAATCATTAATATTTAGTTATTTCTGAATTAGGCAGGTAGAAAAAAAGCCATCCATTCCACCCATATTCTTATGATTCTGTGCATGTTCCTGATTGCTATAATTATTTAAATGAAATGGTAATGTTCTAATATCACCAGCACTAGTAATAAACTCGTTATGGTTCTGTATAAGTTTAGGTGGGATTGATTTTCGTTGCCAATTTGAATGCTCTGAAAGAAAAGAATCTATGACTTTTGGACCCTCCTCAGGTTGAAGTGAACATGTGCTGAAAACAATTTGGCCATCTGGTTTAATCATTTTTGTGGCGGCCTTCAATAAGCGAAGTTGTACTTGGTGTGTTTGTAAAATAACCTTGTTATTTTTGAGGTATTTGATGTCTGGGTGCCGCCGTATTGTGCCTGTAGCACTGCAGGGCGCGTCAATTAGCACTCCATCCAATAATCTGTTTGGTTGCCAAATTACGGCATCCTCACAGACTATTTCTGGGAAAAAAGAAAGACGCTTTAGATTTTCAGCTAGAATTTTTAAGCGCTTTTCTGATCTATCTACCGCAATTACTTCAGCGCCAGCTAAAATTAATTGTGAGGTTTTACCCCCTGGTGCGGCGCAAATATCTGCGATTCTTTTTCCTTTTAAATTTTCACCGAATAGTTGTACGGGCAGACTGGCAGCTGCGTCTTGTACCCACCATGCACCTTCTTTAAAACCATCAAGGCTAGCAACGTTTGCTGCCGACGGCAGACGAACGCCACCAGTTGGTAATATTTGGCCACCAAGTTTCTGAGCCCACAATTTAGGCTCTGATTTTACCCATAAATCTAGGGCTGGTATTTTAAGGTGTGCCTTAGCAATATTGCGTGTGGTTTCTTCGCCGTACGCGGTGATCCACGAGTCCCATAGCCAATCCGGTGTGTTTAGTCTTTCCGCATCTTGATATTCAAGAAATTTAGTGCCATCACGAGCTACACGCCGCAATATTGCATTTATGAGTTTCTTATACATCCCTTGTCGCTTCTGACCGGCTAGTTTTACACTCGTATCAACAGCTGCGTGGGCCGGTGTGTTTAAAAATAAAAGTTGGCAAATGCCTATACGGAGAATTGTCCTTGCAAATTTAGCATTCGGGGGTAAATCCTTAGTTAAACACTGATTAATTATATCGTCTACTTGGCCCAAGTGTCTCAGAGTCGTTATTACAATATTATAAGCTAAGTTGCGATCCCGGGGCTCAAGCTTGTTGACACGTGGGTGTTGGTTAAAAGCCGCGTCAAAAGGCTGGTGTGATTGAAGCGTAGTATTAATAATGTCAAAGGCAATTGCTCGTGGCATGATGATACTGTAAAATTTTTACGCTGATAGGCCAAGGTAAATGAGAGTATTTAATGACTATCTTTAAAAAATCAAGTTGAATTGGATAGATAATAGTTATTTGCTATTCTCAGTGTCTTCTGGATCGTACACTATAACCTTACTACCATCATGATCTAACTTAAAATTTACGTATACTAGATTAGAAAGAGCTTCTTTGATCATAGAATGTTTATTTCTTGATGCCACGAATAAAATAAATCCGCCTCCACCCGCTCCGAGGAGTTTTCCGCCGTACGCTCCAGCTTCGCAACCTTTTTTATAAATATCATTAATTTCAGAATTGGTTATAGTTTTTGCTAGAGTACGCTTTAGTATCCAGCTTTCATGAAGTAATTTTCCAAATGCCTCAACCGGGTTTGTTTTGCGATCTAAAATTTTAATAGCCTCTTCTACCATTTCATACATTTGGTTAAGTTCCGATTTTCGGTCATCAAGACCTTTTAATTGTTCCCCCGCTATGTCTGATGCAAATCTTGATACACCGGTGTAGAAGAGCATCATAGATTCGCTTAAATGTTGAATATTTAGGGGGCTTGCTATGACCGGCGAAATATTTTTTGAGCCGTCGGGTTCAAATTTAATTACGTTAAACCCGCCATATGCTGTTGTAATTTGATCCTGACAACCAACATTTTCTTTCATTACTTCTTGTTCAATATATGTTGCATGTTCAGCAAGATTTTGTTTGGTGCTTCGACGGCCATTAAGGGCATTTATTGCATTCAGTAAACCAACAGCAAATGACGAACTTGAACCCAGTCCAGCTCGAGCTGGCAAGTCACCATCATGATGAATTTCTAGTCCTTTCTCTGGATTAAGTTCATTCAGGATTGCTCTTACTGTCGGGTGTTTGATATCACCAATTGATTTAACGTGCTCTACTCTGGAGTATACAATACGATGCAGGTGTTCAAAAAATGGTGGCAGATATCGTATACTAATATAACAATATTTATCAATTGAGGTTGCCAGAACCGCGCCTCGGTTATTTTCATACCAAGCAGGATAATCTGTACCACCGCCAAAAAACGAGATACGAAAAGGAGTTCTTGTAATAATCATAATTTTCTACCGGGGTTATTTATCAATGAAACCAACCAACTTAGATTAATTTTAAATTCTTGTGGTTTTTTATTTTGCAGTGGTTAAATCCCGTTATTAAATTTTTATGCTACTTTTTATTAAATGTTACCATAAACGGTGTTACGGATCATGCGGTAACCTTTAATTAATTCAGCAATACCATTATCCAAGGTATATTGTGGCTTATAACCTGTAGCTTCAATACGAGCATTGGATACTATATAATCTCGTTTATCGGGATCCTCTCCTATCGGAGCTTCTAGATAAATAAAATTTGTAATGTGTGCTTTAATTTTCTCACAAAGTTCTGCTTTTGAGAGGTTAGCATTCGACAGCCCCACGTTATAGGGCTGATTTTTCATGCTATCAAAATTATCAATACTATGCTTGAACGCGCGTGCGGTGTCTCGGACATGAATGTAGTTTCGTTTAAAATGAGATTCAAAAAGAATTACCGCTCTATCGGTAACGGCCCTATAGACGAAGTCATTAACCAATAAATCAAGGCGCATGCGCGGTGACATTCCAAAGACCGTAGCTAGTCGGAGACTAATAGCATTACCTCTATCGAGTACAGTTTTTTCAGCTTCAACTTTAGTTACCCCGTAAAGAGATATAGGGCTAAGGGGTGATTCTTCTGTACATTCTTGGCCTTTTTTACCAATTCCATAACCCGAATTTGTAATGGGTATAATTATATGTTGATCTATACTTAATATTCGCACCAATGTGACTATAGAATCTCTATTAGTTGATTTTGCAGCAACTTTATCTGCATCGCACATGGGAGTCCCTACAATCCCTGCTAATGGAATAATTGTATCTGCATCCTTAATAAGCGGTTTTAGCGTATTTTCATCCCTAGCATCACCGCGATAAACTTCAAAATTTGGATTTGAACAATTTTGAGCTAGGGTGTTTTGTTTAAACATGAAGTTATCTAATACTGTTACTTTATGACCGGCTTCCAGCATTGCAGGTACAATTATGGACCCAAGATAGCCCCCTCCACCCGTTATCAAAATTTTTTGAGGCATTGTTATTTAATTCCCTTATTACACTATCTGAAATTTAAACTCATAATATCATATGCTTGAAAAAGTTCATTGGTTAAATCCACTGAGTAATTACCAAGAAAAAGCCCATAGTCATGTGTTATATTTGCATTATCTATATTTCCGATTTC
>CAJQSN010000078.1 GCA_905614355.1 uncultured Rhodospirillales bacterium
TTTTAAGTGACTGAGTAAGCAAGAGTTGCCCTATGTTACCGGCTACTGCAATAGCTAAGAGCCACATAAATTGCTCGCCAGTTGGCCACTGCCAGACGAATAGGGCTGGCGGAAAAGTAAATATAGTGAGGAAGGAAAGACCATATAAGGTAATCGTTAACGATGAATTTGTTCGCGATAGGTGCTTAATCAGCACCACTGCAGTCCCCCAACTTATGGCTGAAAATATCGCGTACAACGCACCAATCTGTATTATGTCAACGCCTGGTCGAAGAATTATCAAAACTCCTGAGAAACCAACAATGAGACTGACGATCCGACGTGGGCCCATCCGCTCCTTCAAGAATATTGTTGCCAAAAGAGCCACAAATAGAGGCGCCGTAAACGATAATGCAGATATTTCGGCCAAAGGCAGCATCGTGAGAGCCATGAAATAACTCAACATGGCAGCTGCATTGAATATCCCGCGGGTAGCCATAAAACGCATATTGTTGGTCTTGAGCGGTTCAAGACCGTAGCGCAGAAGTAGTGGTAACAAGATTATGATGCCAAAGAAATTTCTGAAAAATGCAATTTGAAAAGGATGGAGATCTTCCGCCACGTGCCGGACCATAACTGCCACGGCTGTCATTAATGCACCATTAATGATCATGAATAGTATTCCCATGAGGTTTGCAGAATATTTTTTAGACGGGACTGGCATTGGGAACGAACTCTTTCTATACGTCAACCGGGGAAAAGGTTAATCTCTTCAAGCCAGTTAAACCAGACAATTCGGTTGATGTCGCCCTTCTGAATAATAAGACGTGGTAAGCCCATTCCACAAAGAATAAATAAAACCTAATAAACCTAGCACCTCTTATGTCAAGGTCACCTTTATTTTTTTATACTCTGCAATTACATCCGCTTGAGCCTTAGCCCAATCTTCTTCGCAGTCTGAGCCAAAGTTTATGACTACTATGACAGGAGGAGAACTCAACTCCTTCTCTGCTTCTTTCTTTTCAACTCTGTTAAATTAAATTGATATTGATAACATATAGGGAATAGACCAATTTTCTACAACTACTGTCTTATCAACAAACTTGGGCTCCCCATTAACAAACATAATGGTATCTCTATAACTACCAAAGCTAAAAAGGCTACCATTACCCTCACTATCAGCATGATACATTGCATAATTTGCGACCACCAAAAAGTTCGGATTATCAAAGTTTTTAATATGAACATTAGCAATGATGTGTTTACTTCGATGGACACTGAATTCATTTACCTCGCGAAGCGAAACTATGCGATCAACTAGCATATTTTTGTTTTCACAAAGCATTAGAGCAGCAGGTTACAAATTTGTTCTACCTATTATGAGACATGCAGTTATAGGGTAAAACGGCTATTCCAAACTGGGCTTTGGATATTCATAATTTTAGACATTATTTTATCGCCTCCAGATGAAAACTTGACCAGTGTCTATCTAGTGCGCGACACTAGCCTTACGACTAAAGAGTTTTAATGCATCCAAAGGGGAGTTATATGCGACACAAAAATATGAAATTAATATCTTTATTCACCATAACGGCGGGATTAATTGGACTTTCCATCTCTAATACTGTTTGGGCCGATCATCCAGCGGGGACCGGCGGCAAGCTTGTCTACCGCTTGGCTACCGATATCGGTAGCTTCAATTCGATTCGGACACCGGTTAATAATAATACCCGGAACAGCCCGTTGTCAGCCATGCACGACAATCTTTTCGATCGGGATGCAGATACCAACAAATTTATTCCACAAGCCGCCCTGTCGGCTGAACCCAGCAAAAATTACAAGCGTTGGCGGATTAAATTGCGTAAGGGAATGAAATTCTCTAACGACGTCGAAGTTACCTCCCAAGCCTACAAGGCACATTTTGATCGGTTTCTTTCCAGTAAAGTAGCTAGTCGTTTTCGCCGCATAATGGGGCCGGCTATGGACCGAGTTGAGGTGGTCGACAAATACACCTTTGATTTCCATTTCCGCCAAACCAGTCCAGGATTTAAATCGATCCTCACCATGCCGATCATTACTTGGTATGTCCAAGAACCGGGATGGGTCGCAGCCAATCATAAAAAACGCTCTTTTGGACGCACCTCGATCGGCCAAGGTCCTTACATGTTAAAATCGTGGAAACCTGGTGACAAAATCACTCTGGTGCGTAATCCCAACTATTGGAACCCAAAGGCCCAACATCTAGACGAGATCGTCTACCAGATCATTCCAAATAGGACCAATGCCTACAACGCCCTTAAAGCTGGCCAGACTGATGTCATGCTCGTACCGACGACAGAGCGCGATAGAGCCGAGGCTCCCAACACGACTGTCCTCGACGGCGTCTCTAATATTGCGCCTAGGGGTATCGGGTTCAACAGTTCCGTAGAACCATTCAACGACATACGGGTGCGCCGGGCGCTGATGCAAGCGATCGATCGTAAGGGGGTGGCAATGATTGGAACCCGCATCGATACCGGGGTGCCAACACAAATGTACCCTTCAGATCATCCTTGGTTTTGCAAAGGCGTGAAAATGCCGTGGCCGGAATACAACCCAGAAAAAGCCAAAAAATTACTTGCCGAGTATGGAAAACCAGTGAAATTCAAGCTTAATATCATCTCAATTAAAACTATTTCCCTTGTTGCCCAGTCACTTCAGGCCCAGTGGAAAGCAGTTGGAGTTGACGCCTCAATCAAGGTCGGGCCGCGCGGACCGTCTTATAATCGAGGCATCGCGAGTGGAAAATATGATATATGGTGGACCAATTTTGGTAATAACGTCGATCCGAGCGTCGTTGCAATTAACTTCCATTCCAAAAGCAAATCAAACTTCTACAAAGTAAAAGACCCGGCGATCGACGCAGCACTTGACAAGCTGCGGAATGCGAACGGCAAGGCGGCGCGGTTAAAGGCAAGCTGTGACTACCAAAAACTACTAGTCAAACAAGTCCGCTACTATCCGTTCCGTAATGCGGTTATTAGCGTCGGCTTCTCTAACCGTATTAGTGGCATACAAAAACCTATGAGCAACGGATTCAAATCTCATCGAGCCTGGATAAAAAAGAAGTAGCGCCACGTTTATATTTGGGAGCGTGTGGTAACAATACCATAACCCCACGCTTTCCAAATTAAATTTCACTGAGTTGGTTCCAAATAACTAACTTACGTTAAAAAAAATCATAGGGCACAGTATTTAAGTTTATATTGTGTCCTAAATTTTGGCTTAGATTTCTTGTTTAGTAATGGGAGATATCGTTGAAATATCTGCGTGGCCGGTTTTTCCGTCTGGTTCCAGTTTTTTTTATTGTCACGTTTTCCAGTTTTATGCTGATGAATGTCCTACCGGGTGATGTGGTCGATACACTTTTGCAAGATGATGAAGCCCAAGCCGATGAAATAGCAGAAATTCGAAAAGAACTGATAATAGAACTTGGTCTCGATAAACCAGTCGTCGTGCGTTATTTTATTTGGCTTGGAGATCTACTTCAAGGCGATTTTGGTGTATCTTTAATCAATGATTTTCCCGTTTGGGACCAAATTGTTTCCCGACTTCCAGTAACTATGGAACTCCTGATATTGTCACAGACCCTTGCTTTGCTTATTGCCATTCCGCTTGGTGTGTGGGCGGCCTACCGGGTGAACCGAGGAGTTGACAGAGCATTAAGTGCGTTTGTTTTTGGAATAGTTGCTGCTCCGCCATTTGTAATCGCTATCGTATTTATTTTTATTTTTGCCGTCACGTTAAAATGGCTACCTGCTGCTGGATATATAGCTTTTACGGACGATCCAATTGCGAACCTTACATTTTTTATCATGCCCGCAACTGTTGTTGGCCTATTAGAAATACCCATTTTGATGCGGGTGCTGAGGGTGGATATGGTGGCTACCCTGCAGGAAGACTATATCTCCTTGGCCAAGGCAAAAGGTATGTCCCCAGCCTACATTCTGTTTAATCACGCCATTCGTCCTTCATCGTTTACATTGATCACAATTGTCGGCTTGCAACTTGGAAACTTAATTAGCGGCGCTGTAATATTGGAGACCATTTTTGCGCTTCCTGGAATTGGCAAATTACTAATCGATGCCATCGATGGGCGTGACGCCATGATTCTACAAGGCGGGGTTGCTTTTTTAGCCTTGGCTTACGTCGTGATTAATCTCCTGGTAGATTTGATGTACGCGGTGTTGGATCCCCGAGTCCGAATGGGTGACGGTAAATGAGCGCGGTAATAACTAGGATTCTCGAACTTTTTTATCCTAAATACGAACTGGCAGAAAAAAAATCTAACGTTAAGTTAACCTCGCAAAAATTTGGTCTCGTATTTTGGCTAAGCCTTACTTGGATCATGATTATCACCTTCGCTGCCATATTTGCAGATTTTCTGCCAATAGCAGATCCAATGGAATCAGACCTAAATAAAAAATATCTAGGTCTTTTTAGCGGCGAGCACTGGCTTGGCACCGATACGATTGGCCGAGATATGTTATCCCGCATGATTTATGGCGGACAAATTTCGCTTACAATTGCATATACGGCACCTATAATTAGCTTGGTCTTCGGCCTCGCCTTCGGCATGGCAGCAGGTTATTTTGGCGGCCGTACGGATACCGTGATCGGTATTTTTGTCGATTCTCTTTTAGCATTCCCCAATATTGTTGCGGTTATGGCCGTACTGTTCGTTCTTGGCGCTAATCTGTTTAATATGATCCTGGTGTTAGGTTTTTTTGGCATGGTGAACGATATCCGAGTTTCCAGAGCAGTTACCATCCAATACCGTAATCGGCAATTTGTAACTGCTGCACGGGCCCAAGGGGCATCTCATTTCCGCATTCTGATACGAGAATTGCTGCCGAATGTTATTATCCCAGTCCTCGCCTTGACGCTAATGGCTATGTCACGGGTGATTATTATTGAAGGTGCCCTGGCGTTTCTCGGCGTCGGACTGCCGCCGCCCACGCCCAGTTGGGGCAAGATGATTGCCGATGGCTTCTCCGAGATCGGGTACAAGCCACACGTCACGTTTATTCCTTCTGCCTGGATGTTTTTAACAATCTTATCATTAAATTTGATTGGCGATAAACTACGCAGCATGACTGATCCTCGAACCGGTAACGCCTAAACCTATTATAGACCACTGTTTTATTGAATAATCCCGTTATTTGAAGGACTATTAATTAAATCAATAAAATTAACGGTAGCCAGGAGATTATAAAAATGACGAAGAATCAAAAAGAAGAATTAGAGCCGTGGCAGTGGCCGGAAAAAAAATGGCGTAGCGTCGTGGAGAAGGTGCGTGCAGGACGTTCGCTTAAACCCAAGGTCTGGCCAAACGGTGCACGTGTTGCGGTAGCGCTATCATTCGATTCTGATCATGAGTCCATCGTCCTACGCCAGGCGGATGAATCACCAGGCAAGCTATCACAAGGCCACTACGGTGCACGTGTGGGGGTTCCCCGTATTCAGCGTCTACTGGACAAGTACGGTATAAAAGTAACGTTTTTCGTACCGGCTGTGATCGCCCAACTCTACCCTGAACAGCAACGGGAGCTTATCCAATCAGGCCATGAAATTGCTATCCATGGCTGGATACACGAGATCAATAGCGAGTTGCCACCTGAAGTCGAACGCAACTTGCAGATGCGCGCAGCTGACGTACTCGAGGAAATCACCCATACGCGGCCGGTCGGTATCCGAACGCCATCTTGGGAATTCAGCCCGGCTACTCTTAAGATCAGCCGCGAGATGGGCCTTTTGTATGATTCATCACTGATGGCCGATGATGATCCTTACGAGATTTTGGACGAGGGAGAGCCTACAGGGATAGTTGAATTGCCGGTCGAGTGGATACGTGACGATGCGGTGTACTTCAATATGAACCGCTTTTCAGGGCTCCGGCCCTACACACCGCCAACAGCAGTCTTCGATATCTTTAAGCGCGAGTTTGACGGTGCCTACGAAGAAGGTGGCCTGTTCCTGCTGACCAACCATCCTCACGAAATTGGCCATCGCTCGCGGATCTGGATTGTTGAAGAATTAATCCGCCACATTCAAGGCCATGAGGGCGTCTGGTTCGCTACCCATGAAGAGATCGCCCGCTATTGCCTTGAAAATGCGTAACCCGTTTAACATTCAACCGGACACATCATTTTTTGGAAGCCAAATTTTTGCGGGACGTAGGATGGTGAAGGCTAGCCGGCCTAAGGCGTCTCGCCGAGCCCAAATTTTAAGCGCTTCCCATCGGCAACCATCATCTCGCCGTTGGCCATCAAGTAGCGGATTGAGAAATCCTTGTCGAATAAGATTAGGTCGGCGTCGCAACCAATCTCGATGCGACCCTTGCTGGGCAATAATAAAATACGTGCCGGATTTGCAGTGACTAGACAGAGTGCTTGCTCCAGAGGAATGTTCTTATTGCGGACCAGACGAATCAGCTCCGCCAACATCAGGTCAGGCTGGCCTACACCGACACCCGTTAAATTCTGGTTGTCATCGAAAATTGGGATTGTTCCGCAGGCATCCGATGATAATGTAATACGCTCTAAACCGATGCCGGAGCTCAGCAATGTCACCACCGCTTCCGAGGGTGAAATGGATTTACCAAGCGGCCGGCCGTCGGGCTGTACGCTAGCGGTAAGATCGATCGGCGTAGCGCCATCAAGGAATTTGACATCCTCCAAGATGGCGGAATTGCGGTTGACGTGGGTTGGATAAAAACTACCGGGCGCCACTCTCCCTTGTTCAATGGCTTCCAGGACAGGGCGGAATGGATCCGGTTCGTCGCCCATATGGAGATGTACGATGCCGGCCTTGCCCGCTAGCATGCCGCCGACCTTGGCACTTTTAGCGAGTCGAATTAGCTCCGCCACGGTAGCGCCTGACGAGCGGTGATCGGAAATGGCGGTCTCACCGACACCAATGATTTCCTCGATATAGGCAAGATCGGTAACTACCTGGCCAGTCAATGTGGGTGGTGGAATCTGATAGGATCCAGTATATATCCAACTTGATAGACCCTCGGCACGTAACTCTTTCGCCTTCATCAACAGCGATGCCACTGACCGTGTATAGCCATCGAGACCAAGGCAGCCGATTGCCGTCGTAACGCCAGCATTAAGTAGCGCTCCCAAGGTTATTTCGGGCGTCCGGGTGGAGGGACCACCATCGCCGCCTGCCCCCGCAATATGGGCATGTACATCAATAAAACCTGGCGTCAGGCGGAGACCGGTTCCGTCTATAACCTCAACGGCCAATTTCTTGGGCAGTTTAATGTCAATATCAATGGTGGCGATGCGTCCCCCGCTGACCAGGACATCACCGGCACCCCGATAATTTGGCTGATATATCTCGCAGTTCTTGAACAGGTACAACGCTTACGCTCCTAAAGTATTTAGAAATTTCTTCTGACCAGAGCGTCGCAGCTAGTATATGGAAGAGCAACTGCGATAACGATGGGCACAAGCCTGCGCTCGATGGATTAATTACTCATAAGCCATATTAAAAGATATTAATGAGCGAATATTAGAGGAATTTTAGCGACAGGCAATCGGATTCTTGAATGGGCTTAATTGTTCCTAGAGCCTGATTTTAAATTTTTCAGGGGTACTGTTAGAGAAAACCTAATTTGACGCTATCGCTACTTTCTCATGCCCTTAGAGAATTAAAAACTAGCCTGGACAACAGCGTTGCTCGATAAATGGACTGATGAACTAATTATAGTATTTCAATAACAAAAATGGAAGTTTTGGGAAAGGTCAATCATAAAGTAGATTATTTCCGCACGGGTAATTTTTGTCTTAAAGGAGGCTATGAATGTTCATTCTCTACCACCACGGCTCGTCCGTGTGTGCCGCCAAAGTGCGCCTAACTTTCGCCGAAAAGGGGATTTCATGGGAAAGCAGATATGTGGAAATTCTTAAAGGAGAGCAATTTGAACCAGACTATCTGAAGATCAACCCCAATGCCGTAGTCCCGACGCTGGTGCATGATGGTTATGTGATTATCGAAAGCACAATTATTGCTGAATATATCAATGACTTGTTCGATGCCCCCCCCCTTAGTGCCTATAGATGCTAGGGAGCATGCCGCCATGCTGATGTGGACCAAGCATGTAGATGAAAAGCTTCATTCCATGACCAGTGTGTTAACCTACATCTGCTCGCACCGTCATACTATTCTTGAAGGTAACTCCCCCGAACAGGTGGAAGACATTATCAACGAAACACGGAATCCGGTGAAACGCAACCGCAAACGGCAATGGATTGAGTAGGGCCTTGATGCGCCTGGAACTGCAGATTCCGTGAAGATGTTTCGCTCTACCCTAACTTCAATGGAAGCTTCGCTTGAGGGCTCACCTTGGTTAGCTAGAGACACTTACAGTCTGGCCGCGCCCTCACTCCCTATGCAAACCGCCTTGCAATGCTGGGAATGGAAAGATTCTGAGATGATCTTCCGAAAGTCACGGAATGGTTTAAAAGGGTTAGCGCCCGACCTAATTTTGAGCCTGCTGTTCTCTCATGGATGCCAGATGACCTAGTTAATTCTCTCTCCAGAAATGGTGCGAAGAGTTGGCCCCAAGTTAAAGATATGTTGAACGCCCTATAGAGGGTCATTCAGGGACTGATACGCATTTGTCTGACAGAGCACCTATAGCTAGTCTTACCTGTCTACGAGCGAAGGCTCAGAGCCTTCCCGACTATCCTAAAAAATAAATCGGTAACGGCTGTGACATATTAAATCATCGTATGTGAGACTATTAAACTTTATCAATAACGCGCAAGACTTCTGGCAAGATGTCCTCTCCCTTCTCTGCCATAAGATTAACAATTTTATCTTCTAACCTATCCTCAATTGCGAGTTTATAACTGTTTCTCTTGCGAATTTTATCATACCAATTAAGGATACTAGGCCTTTGGCCAAGAAGCCCCAGGAGGTTTAGGTGGTCAAATCGAGTGATATAGGGTGTAAACGCAATGTCAGCTAACGAAAAACTATTTCCAGCTAGCCACTCATTCTCTTTTAGAGTTATTTCCATATCAGTAAATAATTTTTCAAACCTAACGATTGCAGTGGAAAAATATTTAGAATTAACACCATTCTTGGCCAGATCCCATAACCTTTCTCGCTTAATGGGATCGGGAATCGCATCATAATGTAATTTGATTTCTTCTTTAGATTTACCTTCTGTATGGGCATAACGAAAAGCTATGGCATTGCTGACTGTACCAGTGCTGTTATGGATATCTTCATCAAGTTGTTTAGTCCAAAGTCTCATCTCTGCTATTAAGTGAGGTGTTGTAGGTTTGAGTGGTGGGAAGGGAAACGCCTCGTCCAAATATTCTGTAATAACTGTTGATTCAATTATTATGTCTCCATTTTCGGTAACAAGGGTCGGGACAACGGCATTTGGATTTAATTTTTTGTATTTTTCTGTTCGAGCCTCGCCCTTGAATAGATTTAGGTGGTTATCCTTCCACTCTAAATTTTTTTCCGCAAGTACAATCCTCACCTTTTGAGCACAGACAGACATATCATTATGGTATAGCACTAACATAATTTACCTTTAATTCTCCAGACTATATTATGATTAATCTAGTCTTTATAGTATCTTCTCATATAATTATTCTGATGGAAACCATCAAAGAATTCGTTAGGAATCAGAGTAGTTCACAGAGGCATTGTGTGACCAACCGATCCGTCTCTTGGCATTGTCAGAGGAAACACTTTTTCGATGCTATCTTTGCTTTATCATAATATTTCAAAATAAAAAATTATAATCCCTTTCGTTATTACAAGACATCACCTGAGATCATCCGACTTGCTCTCGCGACCAGAGAGTGCATGGGTGTAGACTAGCCATTCAGCTTGAGAAAAAAAATGCTTGCCTAAGAATCGGACGGGATAGAGATAAAATAATAAATTAAACTAAACCAACCTTAACAAACCTAGCGCCTCTTAGATCAACATCACCATTTATTTCTTTTTACTTTATATAATCTGGTGGTAGGGTGTTTCCTCAATAATTAATTATACAACCCAAGCACTTTCCTTTTCTACGACAACTAAGAACTTATAAACCTTGGTTATAACCCAGCGTATGCCTTCAAATAACTTATCCGTTGTATACAAAGTTCCTGCTGAGAAGCCATCCTATTAATTTCTATGACTAGAAAAAAACCAGCATCGCGACTAACCCGCAATGAATCGCTTAGGAATTATCTTTTATTCTCCCACAACAGTTGATCTATTTATCGAGTTACAGCGTAGAAGATCTAGAAATCAGAACACAATTGTATTGGAGACTTCTATGAGCGTGTTGCCTAAGGAACCACTACGATCCGCTAAATTTCAAACCGTTACAGCTCAAATGAATGCGATACTCGGGACATGCGATAAGATCATAGTTGAGCCAACCGTTGTTGAAGCTGCCAACGATCCAGCTCCAACTAAATCCAATCGGTTTTCTGCATGGATTTACCGCATGACCGAAGCCAACTACAACGCTTGGGAAAAAACTGGTTGCATAAAAGGGTCACTCTAAATGGACGCTATTTCAAATAATAGAACTTTAAATACTATTCAAGGAAGAGTACAGGTCATTAGATATATGGTTGAACCAGTAGTTAGCGACCCAACTAAACCAACTCTATTTGCTCGCATTTACAATTTCTTCAATGTAAGGAGCCACTTATCCCGACTATATAAAATACCAGCCTACGCCGCTTGGGGGAAATCTGGTAGACCAGGGCTTCACTAATAAGTATACTTTGCTGATTTCATCATTCTCGAAATATTTTTTTATGTATTTTAATAGATATATTCTCCTTAAAGCTGCGTTAACCACTCCCATAGAAATCAAAGCGGGGTTGATAGGTAAGCGTGCACTCGTAAGCGACCAGCAACCTTATTCCTGTCACTCTGGTTATACCGTAATCACTATTACCCTCTAAATTCCTTCTTCATTTCTTTTTACCGTAAAGTGAAAGCTTTATAGCCTTCCAGATCCTTTCATCGCAATTGAAGACTGGTTCGTAATTATCTGATGTAAGCCTTACTCGGCTATCAATATCAAACAGGCTGCTCGGTCTTTAAAGTGAGTGGTTTGGGCATTCAGTGTGCCGAAAAACCACGTTTTAGTTGTTAATTACACGGCATCGTATTTGATCATATCGGCTCCTTTTTCAGCGATCATAATCGTCGGTGCGTTAGTGTTTCCACTGACGATGGTTGGCATGATAGAAGCGTCAATGACACGCAAATTTTTAACACCTCGAACGCAGAGACGATCATCAACAACCGCCATCACATCGCTCCCCATTTTACAAGTGCCCACGGGATGGAAAATAGCCTGAGAAGTTTCTAAAATATAGTTGCGGAGTTGTTCCTCCGTTTCAATGTCTACCCCAGGTAAGGTTTCATGACTTTGATAACCGCCGAACTCCTTGGCGCTGCAAATATTA
>CAJQSN010000079.1 GCA_905614355.1 uncultured Rhodospirillales bacterium
ATCGTCATCTAAGATTGTAGATATCCATTGTCATAGAGAGTGCGCGCCTGCTGCTGAAATGATGAAAGCTGAGGCTGAACGTATAGGTTTTGGCGCGCTTGCCTTTGGTAGTGATCTTACAAAAGAGGTTAACAAACAGCAACTTATTGATATTAAGCCTAAAATGCAGTCTTTGGATGAGCGGATTTCTGACATGGACAGGATGGGCGTTGATATACAAGCAGTCTCGATATCGCCTTATCAATATTATTATTGGTCTGAGCCGGGAATTGGACGGGATGTATCAAAATTAATTAATGATGATCTTGCTAATGCTATTGGTGAGAAACCAGATCGTTTTGTCGGGTTGGGAACTGTCCCGTTACAAGATACAGAAATGGCAATCACCGAGTTAGATCGTTGCATCAATGAACTTGGATTTAAGGGTATCGAAATTAATAGCCAAATATCTGGTGAAGAAATATCAGCGCCACGTTTGGCACCTTTTTGGGCTAAAGTTGAAGCGTTGGATGTTGTTGTCTTTATTCATACTGCAGGGTTCAGTCATCCAGATCGGTTAAAAGACCATTATTTTATAAATCTTATAGGCCATCCAATAGAGGCAACTTTAGCTATATCCCGCCTTATATTTGACGGCGTTATGGAAAATCACCCAGGCCTAAAAATTGTTGTGGCACATGGTGGTGGTTTTCTACCAGCTTATTCTGGTCGAATGGATCATGCTTACCGCGCTCGTAAAGATGTACGCGAAGGTCTTCCTAATTTACCGAGTGATTATCTTAAGAAATTTTACTTCGATACTATGGTATTTGAACCAGATCAGCTGGAGTATTTGATTAATAAATTTGGTCCTAATCATATTTTGCTTGGAACAGATTATCCTTATGATATGGGTGAAGATGATCCAATTGGATTAATTAACAAGGTTGAAGGACTAAATGAACATGATCGTTCATCAATCTGCGGGGGTAATGCTGCGCAGTTATTGAAGATTTGATATTTAATTTGAAATACGGAAATATTTTAGTATATCAGAACGATCAGTCTTTTGGTTCCGGGGTAATGCTTTGATCGGGACTAATTGCCATTCTTGATTCTTTAGCTTTGTGTCTCTTGTAGGATTGTAAGCCAAGCGGAATCGAAATTATATAAAATATTAGTATGATTGTTAGGGTAAGCCACGGGGCGCTTACAGCTAAGGCTGCAACCAATCCTACAACTAACATTGTCAAGAGAATGAACCTGTGTTGAATACGCAATGATTTAAATGAATAGGTAGGAAGTTGGCTTACTAAAAGGCCAGAAACAGCAAAAATGAAAATAGCAACGAAAAATGGTTGTTGTACTAAATCCCAATCAGTTTGAAAAGAGATTACCATTGGTAGGAGTACTAGGCCAGCGCCGGCAGGAACCGGTACGCCTGTAAAATAATTTTTAGTCCAACTTGGTGGCTCGGGCCCTTCAATATCAGTATTAAACCTAGCTAATCTAAGTGCACAGCATACAGTGAATAATAAAACCAGGACCCATCCCCACTGACCTGCAGTTTTCATGGTCCAAAGATAAAGTAATAATGCAGGAGTGACGCCAAAGCATATAAAGTCTGATAAACTGTCTAGCTCTGCGCCAAATTTACTGGTGCCACGAAGAGCGCGAGCAATTCTTCCGTCTAAAGAATCTAGAATGGCTGCTATAGTAAGAGATAGTATCGCTTCCTCCCACTTTTCATTTAAGCCAAATCGCATTGCTGTCATTCCAGCACACAGAGCCAACATCGTTAAAATGTTAGGAATCATTGTGTTAAATGAAAGGCCTTTTAATCGTTTAGTTCGTTGACGAAACATTTACCTAACTTCCCCAAATCGAGCTGGCTCTTGGATTTCAAGATCTGCAATTACTGTTTCCCCCGCTATTGAACGTTGTCCTATAGCTACCAGGATAGAAATTTTTTTCGGCAAGTATATATCTACACGGCTTCCAAATCTAATTAAGCCAAAACGCTGGCCGGTTATTACTATCTGTTCTTCCTTGATATCGCATTTTATTCGTCTAGCAATAAGACCTGCGATTTGTACGAACGCAATGTCCATTTTATTTGGTAATGTTAGGCGAATACTTTGACGTTCATTGAACTCACTAGCTTTGTCCAACGAAGCATTAAGAAATTTCCCAGGGCGATAAGCCAGTTTAGAAATTTTACCTCCTATTGGTACACGATTAACATGGACATCAAAGACGTTCATAAATATTGCAATTTTATTAAGAGGTTTGTCGCCCATTTCCAACTCCATTGGTGGAATGGCTTCTTCAATCATTTGGACCACTCCGTCGGCCGGACTTATGATAAGGCCATCACGTGTTGGTGTAATCCGCTCGGGGTCGCGAAAAAAATATACACACCACGTCGTCATTATTACACCGAGCCAACCAAACGGTTCGCTAAAATATGCCATAATAACGGTTAGTGAAAAAAATATTGCAATAAATGGCCAGCCAGCACGGTTTATTGGGATAAAAATAGATTTTAACAAAATATAACCTTAAATTTCTAGCACAGTTGAATTGCCTAAAGGTAACTCTTTTTAGCAAGCTTTCTTAGTTAAAACTAGCGAAACAATAGGGTGGTTTCTAATTTTTATGTTTTAGCCGGGAACTAAGGAGTTCGTCAAACAAAGTATCGATTTTAGGTAAGTAGTATATAGAGTCCAATGTTTTTTTAAAAATTATTTAAGTAACTCTAGTGTTCAAAAAATTGAGTTTTAATAATTTATTACTTGTTTAGCGGAAGTGAAAAAACTTGGCCAGGGAAAATCATATTAGGATCTTTAATTTGATCCTTATTAGCTTCGTATATAATAGTATAACGAAGTCCAGCGCCGTAGGTTTTTCGTGCTATTCGCCAGAGGCTGCGGCCAGATTCTACTACTATTAGTGCCCCAGGTTTTAATCCCCTAAGTGGAATAGATCGTGCAAATACTACTTCTACCCTTGACATTACTTGTCCATTTTTACCAACAAGATCCGCTCGTAGTGTATATTTTCCATGCTTTACTCTGCGCTTAGGCGTTTGATACCATAATCCGCGTTTGTTTGATACACTGCGCCCAAGAAATTTATCATTTAGGTAAAGATTAATGATAGCCTCTGCAGGCGCTTTACCTGCTATATTTAGTTTTCCAAAATCATCGTAATCTACCGTGTCTATCGCGATGGCAATAGATGCGTTTGCACCTGGTTTCTGAAGTACTTCCAGTCTACCTCCTAGTTTTCTAGGAATTTTTATTGCTAAAGATTGTGAAGGTTTATTTGTTTTTAAACCAGCAATATTTTTACCTCTCTCGGGGATAATTATAATCAACTCAGAGGTTGATTTTTTGATTAATCCATCTGGATCTGTCATCTTCAGAGAAAATTTTCGGGTTCCTGCATTTAGATTATTTCTTGGTACAAACACCCATTCACCGCGGTTATCAGCAAAAACTTCGCCGATTTTCTTGTCTAGATCGTAAATTTCAACCTTAGCCTTAGGAACTGCTCGACCAGCCATGACAGTGTTACCGTCTATATTAATCCGCACGATATCAAAGCTTGGCATTTTAATTTGGTCATTCTCTGGCTCGTCTTTTTTTGGCACGGAGATTTTAGGTTTTAGATTTTGTTCATTTTTTTTTGGTTCCGCTTTAGTTAGTATATTTTCCAGAGGCTTTTCTTCAATGAGGTTTAGTAATAAAGCTAAAATCACGAGGACACCCCCAATCATGCCTAAAATCAACGATTTACTCACTTGGATGCCCTGATAGTTATGTTTAACGATATAATAGAATAGTACCAGATCAATCTGTTAGCAATCCTAGCGTTCTTAATTAATAGGGAATTCATTAGCAATCTGGGCTATTATTGTGGCTAAACTAAGAGGAAATAATGTTAAAATGAAGAGGCTTATGGAATTTGGAATTGGTAAAATTAGTTTCAAACTGTTTTGCACATACTGGCTAGAAACATCAGCGAAAAAGATAAAGGCTAGAATAATAAATGCAGGAATAAGTGATGGCATTTGTTCAACTAATCTCAAAGCCAGAATGTATAGACTGCCTCCCCCCGCTAGAAGAATACTATAACCGAAGTAAAATCGAGGTTTCGGGCAATTGCATAAAAAAAACCCTATTGATATGGCACATAGCCCAAAAGCAAGATCACGATCAACTACAATGTCACTAATCCAAGCTATAATACCCGTTCCTAATGACGCTATTACCAATAAAAAGGTGCTATTGCCTGAGCCAAATGCTTTATTACTGCTAATGCGGTGAAGGCTAATGGCTACAGTACTCCATCCAAGTAGTATGGGCAGGGACCAGACATCAATACCACTTCGCATCCAAACCGTGATAATAGTTCCACTTATTAGAATAATCATAATTACAATTGGTTGTGGAAATTTTTTTCTTTTGATAAGACTGAAATCAAGTATTGCCCCGAATACTAACAAACAGGCTGTTGCTGATAAAATTGCTGTGTTGTTAAACTCTGGTGGGAAATCTGGTGTACCAAGAATAAATCCGCAAAACCAAGCATAGGTAATTCCAACAGAAGCATTTGCCATAAAAAATCCTGATTTCTTGCGTCCGACAAGACAAACTAGTCCTGTAAGTGCGAGCGTTCCAAGGAAAGATAGAACAAGGACTTGCGCTATTTGTGTGTCTAATAATGTGGACATGCCATAGGCCTAACATAATTCGGGCTTATTAAAAAAATTAATAACAAAATATTTAAATTTATTGTGGTTATGTTTAATGTTATTGCAGTGACTTTTTAACCAAAAGGTGGGGTTTCAATTTTAATGCGATAAAATTCTTAATTTAGAGTATGTAATTATGCATGCCCTCGCCTACTTTTAAATATTAAATTTGGTCCGTTTGGAGACTGTTCTTAAAACAAAGCTCGATCTAGTATGAGCTAATTTGGGCAATCGACCCAGTAATTTATGAACCCGTTCGAAATCGGTTGTATCGGCCGCTACTACTCGCAGTAAATAGTCTGCATCTCCTGACATTAGGTAGCATTCCATTACATCTGGATATTCGGCAACAGCGGCTTCAAACGTTGCCAACGACTCTTCGCTTTGATCGTGCAATGTAACCTCTACAAAAACACTAGTGGGGCGCCCGATAGCTATTTGATTAAGCAACATTGCATAACCGTCAATAATTCCACTGCCTTCTAATTGACGCACTCGCCGCAAGCAAGCTGAAGGTGAAAGGTTAATCTGTTCTGCTAAGTCAGCATTGGATGTTCGTGCATTGCTTTGCAGAATATTAAGTATCTTACGATCTGTTAAATCAAGTATCATTATTTATATAATATTCTAAAAATTTATATAAATACAGAATAAAATTCTAAATACTAAGGAATATAAGCAAATATTAACAAAGATATTTTTTCGTATACCGGCTAAATTAATTAATATTTTACTTGAGCTTGAATGGAGAGAATCTATGCGGATTGGTGTACCTAAAGAAACGAAAGTTGAAGAATATAGGGTAGGGTTAACACCTGATAGTGTCCGCCAATACGTGACTCATGGCCACGATGTTCTTGTCGAGACACATGCTGGCGAAGGACTGGGTTGTAGCGATGATGATTATAGAACAGCAGGTGCTTTGATTGCTGAACATGCGGATCAGGTTTTCAAGGATTCCAAAATGATAATTAAAGTAAAGGAGCCACAGGCTATAGAAAGACAAATGCTCCAGCAAGATCAAATTCTATTTACCTATTTGCATCTTGCACCAGATCCAGATCAAACTGAAGATCTTATCAATAGTGGTGCCGTCTGTGTGGCCTATGAAACGGTCACGGATGCAAATGGAAGGCTACCTTTATTGACGCCAATGTCACAGGTCGCAGGCAGATTGTCTGTCCAAGCGGGAGCGCGTTGTCTAGAAAAAGAAATGGGCGGCAGGGGTGTATTGCTTGGTGGTGTTCCTGGCGTACCACCGGCAAAGATTACAGTAATTGGTGGTGGGGTTGTGGGCGAGCACGCGATTATTATGGCTTTGGGCTTAGGGGCAGACGTCACAGTGCTGGATACTAGCGTTGATGCATTGTCGCGTCTTGAGATCCGCTATAGCCCAGCATTAAAAACAGTTTATTCAAGTATTTCGGCTCTTGAAGAGTATGTGGGAGGTGCTGATCTTGTAATTGGTGCCGTTCTTATCCCGGGCGCAGAGGCCCCCAAGCTTGTATCAAAAAATATGATAAAAACAATGAAATCAGGATCCGTCCTTGTTGATGTAGCAATCGACCAAGGGGGTTGTTTTGAAACATCCAAGGCGACGACACATAAAAACCCAACCTACGTTGTTGATGATGTGGTTCACTATTGCGTTGCAAATATGCCTGGTGCCGTGCCTTGTACGTCAACCTACGCTCTTAACAATGTAACAACACCTTTTGGTCTGGCAATAGCTGATAAAGGCTGGCGTGAAGCACTAAAAGATGATGGAAATTTACGTAATGGCCTTAATGTCTGTGCCGGGCATATAACTAATCGCGCGGTCGCAGATTCTCTTAACTATGAGTATGTTGATGCAGCATCGTTGGTATAGGATTTAGGCGTGAAAAATAAAAGCTCTCTGATGACTATAGAGAAACCAAAACAGTGACAGTGAATTGGGCTGATTTTTAAAGTTGGTGTCGGTTAGTTTGCGCAATTGCGCAAGAAAATTATACCAATATAATCTGCACTAGTAATATGATGAGAAATGTTATTAGTCTGGGTTTGGCTTGCGTGGTGGTCCTATGTAAAAAGAAGAATTTAGAAATCTCATTTCTTTGAAATAACTTGATTCCAGACTGCTGGGTTAGATCTAGTATATGTACCTAGGAATGTTAGTTCACCTCTAATAAATTACCCTCTCTAACACGTTCTCAAAAACTTTCCAAATCCCACGAAATTTTTTTGTAGCTCTCCAAAAATGATATTAACTATAAGTAAATATTATGCCTCTCGAGACAAATAAATAATAAACTGTTAAAGTATAACAGTTCAAATAAAAGGAAAGACCGTCAAAATATGAAAAATATTAAGTCAATAGCGGTGTATTGCGGCTCAAAATTAGGCGTTAAATCAACTTATGCCATGGTTGCAAGGGAACTTGGTGCACAAATGGCTGAGCGCGGAATTAGACTAGTTTTTGGCGGTGGCCGTATGGGGATAATGGGTGAGGTTGCGGATCAGGTTTTGGCAGGAGGAGGCAGGGTTACTGGTGTCATTCCACAATTTCTAGATGATTTGGAAGTGGCGCATAAAGGCGTTACGGAGTTAATTGTAGTGGAAAATATGCATGAACGTAAACATATAATGTTTACTAGGTCCGATGCTTTCGTCATTTTACCAGGAGGCTTAGGGACATTAGATGAGTGCATGGAAATTATCACGTGGAAGCAATTACAAATCCATGCATGTCCAATTATTATATTGGATGTGGATGGTTATTGGGGGTCGCTTAAGGAGCTTTTCAAAGATATTGTGGAGGGTGGCTTTGCTCATCCAAAGTCGTTAGAGTTGTTCTCCATCGTCAATAGTGTTGATGGTGTTTTTGAAGCAATTACCTCCGCTACAGAACCTGACCGAATTGTTTTAGAAAGTCATCTTTAGGGTCTAGACTGCGATAAACCTGCCTCCCATAAATGTTGCTTATGGAGTTCCTTGTTCTTTCATTCTAATACCCCAGACAAGATCGATTGAAAACAATTGCCGCGAAAGCATCAATTTGGATTTAAGAAAACTACCCAATAATATTGTTCAGTGTTAGGCTCGGGCGCATAGTAGCAGACACCCTATCTTGAGGACTATGATAATAACCACCCAAGTCAACAGGTGCGCCTTGGGCTGCAAGTAACTCGTTCATGATTTTCTTTTCGTTATTGGTAAGTTGCTCTGCAATAGGTCCAAAATGAGCCTTTAAGTCCAAATCGTCATTTTGAATAGCAAGTGCTTGTGCCCAATATTGCGCAATGTAGAAGTGGCTGCCTCTATTATCAATTTCACCAACCCTACGGCTTGGTGACTGATTATTATCCAAGACTTTCTCTACTGCCTGATCAAGGGCTCTTGATAATACCAGTGCTTTGGAGTTATTTTTTGTTTCACTAAGGAATTCAAGTGAAGCTCCTAATGCACAAAATTCTCCAAGTGAATCCCAACGTAAATGCCCCTCTTCAACAAGTTGCTGAACGTGCTTGGGGGCAGAGCCCCCAGCACCTGTTTCAAACAATCCACCACCGTTTAGTAGTGGCACAATAGAAAGCATTTTAGCACTAGTTCCAACTTCTAATATTGGGAACAGGTCGGTGAGATAATCTCGTAGTACATTACCAGTGACCGAAATGGTGTCCTGCCCATTTTTTACACGCTCTAAAGAAAATCGCGTAGCGTCAACCGGTGACATTATCCGGATATCAAGGCCATGGGTGTCGTGTTGCGGTAAATACTTATCAATTTTTTTTATTAATTCGGCATCGTGAGCACGATTTTTATTTAGCCATATAATCGCAGGAACGCCTGTAGCGCGTGCCCGACTAACTCCAAGTTTGATCCAGTTCTGTATAGGAGCATCCTTGGTTTGACACATTCGCCATATATCATTTTCTTCAACGTTATGCTCTATAAGTGTAGCTCCACTAGCATCAATAATTCGAACTTTTCCATTTCTAGGTAATTTAAACGTTTGTGGATGTGATCCATATTCTTCGGCTTTTCTTGCCATTAGACCAACGTTGGAAACACTACCCATTTCCACTGGATTAAATGCACCATTTTTTTTACAAAAACTAATTGTTTCGCCATATATTCCGGCATAGCTGCTATCAGGAATAACACATTTTGTATCATTTTCTTTTCCATCTGGACCCCATGCTTTGCCACCAGCACGAATAAGGGCGGGTAAAGATGCATCAATAATTACATCACTGGAAACATGAAGGTTGGTGATGCCACGGTCCGAATTGACCATATATAGATCTGGTTGCATCTTCATGCACAAATCAATATCGGCCTCGATTTCTAATTTTTTATTGGCTGGAAGTTTACATACTTTAGCCAGAAGATCACCAATGCCAAGGTCAGGGTCAACTGATAGTTTAGCAAATGTTTCTGCATGCTTTTCAAAAACACTATTTAAATAAGCAGCAACAGCATGGCCAAAAATAATGGGATCTGAGATTTTCATCATTGTTGCTTTGACGTGGAGAGAAAATAGGACACCTTGTTTTTTAGCGTCTTTAATTTCAGCATCTAGGAAAGACCTAAGGGCTTTAGCACTCATCATTGTTCCATCAATGACGTCACCATCTTCAAGGAGATGGTTCGATTTTAAGACTGTTGAACTGCCGTCAGTATCAATAAACTCGATCTTTGCATTACCAATCGATGTGCCAGAAATTGTTATAGATTTTTCATTTGAGCAAAAATCTCCGCTACTCATCGTTGATACATGAGTTTTTGAATTGGATGCCCATTTGCCCATACTATGAGGGTTTTTTTTAGCAAATTCTTTGACGGCTTTTGGAGCGCGCCTATCGGAATTTCCTTCGCGGAGAACAGGGTTTACCGCGCTACCTAGTACTTTTCCAAACGTTTCTCTGATAGCCGTCTCTTCATCATTTTTAGGGTTCTCAGGATATGATGGAATATCGTAGTTTTGGCTTTGCAACTCCGCAATGGCGCTATTAAGTTGAGGAACTGAAGCGCTAATGTTTGGCAGTTTAATTACGTTTGCATCGGGCTCTTTGACGAGTTCTCCAAGAATTGCTAAATCGTCAGCTTGTTTTTGCGAATCGGTGAGCTTTTCAGGGAAGTTGGCTAGAATCCGACCAGCTAACGAAATATCACTAGTGGCGACTGTAATTCCTGCTGGTTCTGCGAACGACCGGATAATTGGTAGGAACGATCCACTCGCGAGTTCAGGTGCTTCGTCAACTATAGTATAAATAATATCTGGTTTTTTACTGGGTCGGTCTGTCATATTGGCTATAACTCCTAAAATCGTCTATCAGCCGCAGAAAAACGAAGCTCTAAATTCTAAATATGTGAGAATTAGAGTCGCCCATTCGCCTGTTAAAGTCTGATCATTTGCGTGCGGTATTCCTCACAAGGTCTTTTCAGCGCTTGCAACTTATGTATTGACACTTTTTATTCGTACTCACAAAGCTAAGCAACCCCGTTCCGAAAAAAAATAAAATCAAATAAATAAAAAGCGATGAATTAATTTGATATAAAGCCTGTCGTATTTGAATTTACCTTCAATTCGTTTGACTATTCCATATTTGAGTTCTAAAACAGTCCCGCTTTGAAGTACCGTTATATGAGTGATTTGGTCAATGTTTTTTAAGGGATAGGTTCTATGGCGCGTCGTTGCGATGTTACCGGAAAAGGTGTTCAGACAGGGAATAATGTGAGCCATGCGCACAACAAGACGCGACGCCGTTATTTGCCAAATGTTCAGAAGATGACATTATTTTCGGACACAATAGGTAAGGTCCCTTTAAAAATTACTGCCGATGCATTACGCTCGATTGAGCATAAGGGTGGATTAGATTCTTATTTGCTTAATACTAGTAATTTAAAACTCGCTCCTGGAGCGTTGAAACTTAAAAATCGAATTAAGAAGGCGATATTAAAGAAAATGGAACCTAAGGCAGCTTGATCTCGTTAAATGAACGTCTAGTGAGCCCACCATTCGGTGGGTTTTTTTTGAGCCGACGTTTGGCTCTTAGGATTTGAGATTTAAGCTTATGCTTGACTATTTTTGTTGATTTTTTAGTTATTATTTAATTATCTAGCACGCTATTTATCAAATTAATATATAAATAAAATGATGCTATATTGGTATACTGTTGAATCTACAGCTAAGATGTAAATCTTTTAGGACGTTCATGAGCTTTGTTTTCTAAAAATCACATAATTGCTTTACGAATTTCTATGTTTTACGCGGCCTATTTTGCAATGGTAGGCGTTGCATTGCCATTCTTTCCAGTTTGGCTCTCATCGAGCGGGCTTACACCGGAAAATATAGGCGTTATCATTGGCTGCTCCACTTTTGTTAGAGTATTTTTTGATCCTGTTGTTGCTCAACTGGCAGATAAATGGGGAAGTCGACAACCCATTATTATTTTACTGGTCGCCTTTTCTTTAGTTTTTTTCTCACTTTATTTTATTACTAATACTTTTTGGACAATCCTTTTCGTTACGATTCTATATAGTAGCTGTTGTGGCGCTACCCAGCCCTTGGCTGAGAGCTTAACAATGCTTGCAGCAAAATCCGCCCAATTTGAATATGGCCGGGTCCGACTTTGGGGCTCGCTAACATTTATTTTAGCGGCAATAATCGCAGGAGATATTTTAGTAGATAATTCATCAGATATAATTTTATTAATGATATTTGGAACTATATGTTTTTTGTTAATTGTCACTATTTTCCTACCTAATATAAAATCTTCTATAGCTGTAAGCGTAAGGTTTCCAATTGTACCTTTGCTTCGTGATAAGCCATTCACTTTGGTTCTTATTGCTGCTGCACTTATTCAGTCAAGCCACGCAGTTTACTACGGATTTGGAACTATACATTGGCAAAAAGCAGGGATTTCAGAGGTAGTAATTGGCTTGCTATGGGCTGAAGGGGTGATTTCTGAGGTTGTAGTTTTTGTCTTTGGAGGGATAATATTACGTAATATAGGGCCAGTACGATTGATATTTTTAGGAGGTTTAGCCGGTATTCTTAGGTGGATTGGCACGGGCCTTGATGATAATTTAATAATCTTGTTCATTTTACAAATATTACATGGTTTTACTTTTGGCGCGACGCACCTAGGTATTATTTATTATATTAGTAATAATGTATCGGAGAGTTTTTCTGCTACTGCGATGAGCCTTTATGCTGCGGTTGGCGGTCTTGCAATGGGCTTGATGGTTATCGCATCTGGACAGATATATGCTGTGTTGGGGGGACAAGCATACTTTGTTGTTGCAATAGTGTCTGCCTTTGGCTGTATGCTGTGTTTGTATAGTGCAACCTATAGAACTTAATCCATTTTTGTCCCAGTCCGCCGGGGTTAAAGCAAAGCTAGTATCAGGCTCTCTTCCGAATGTTGCGTACTAATTTTTCGTCAAATAGTTCTGTTAGGTTTTGCATCATCGTGCCGCCTAACTCTTCGGCGTCATTGATTGTTACCGCACGACGGTAGTACCGTGTCACATCGTGGCCTATGCCAATGGCAGTAAGCTCAATTGCTGTGTATTTTTCAATATAATCGATAACGTCTCTTAAGTGTCGTTCTAGATAATTACCAGGATTAATAGAGAGTGTTGCATCATCGACTGGGGCACCGTCTGAAATTACCATTAGAATGCGGCGTTGCTCGGGGCGACCAATAAGACGATTATACGCCCATAGGAGAGCCTCTCCATCTATATTTTCTTTTAGTAGACCCTCCCGAAGCATCAGCCCTAGGTTCTTTCTTGATCGTCGCCAAGGCGCATCAGCACTTTTGTAAATAATGTGGCGAAGATCATTTAGGCGTCCAGGGTTAGCTGGCTTCTCAGCCGAAACCCAGTCTTCACGCGATTGGCCTCCTTTCCAAGCTCTTGTTGTAAAGCCAAGCACCTCAACTTTTACAGCACACCTCTCCAGCGTCCTTGAAATTATATCAGCACTCATTGCGGCAACAGAAATGGGTCGTCCCCGCATTGAGCCTGAATTGTCGATGAGTAAAGTAACTACGGTATCTCTAAAATTAGATTCATTCTCAACTTTATACGATAGTGGATGTTGCGGGTCTGTAACAACCCGCGATAAGCGCCCCGCGTCTAAAATACCTTCCTCAAGATCGAACTCCCACCAACGTTGTTGTTGTGCCATCAATTTGCGCTGTAGGCGATTAGCTAGGCGGGAGACGACCCCTTGCATATGTGATAACTGTTGGTCTAGTTGGCTGCGGAGCCTGGTGAGTTCTTCTGGTTCACATAAGTCTTCTGCTAAAATAGTTTCATCATGTGTTGTTGTGTACGTTCTGTAGCTGTTGACATTACCTTTGCCAAAATCGGGGTTTTGTGGTTGTCCGCTCATCGTTGAAGAGGGATCTTCGTCAGCATCCTCTCCTTCATCCCCCATATCTCCAATGTCTTCTAACGCATCCGGATCAAGTCCTTCAAAGTCCATATCTTCGTTATCGCTACTGTCATCTTGGCTATCTTGCTCAATTTCGGAGTTTTCTGAAGTCTCACCGTCTTCTGTATTTTCTTCATTTTCCTGATTACCTTGTTCACCGTCACCCTCGCCCTCAGTTTCTGAGGGTAGCTCAAGGTCTTCTAAAATATTTCTAATAGTCTCGCCGAATTCTTCTTGGTCATTTATATGAATTTTAAGTTCGTTAATTTTCTCCCCCGCTTTTTCTTCAAGCCAGGATCGCCACGTATTCAGCAGTGGTTGTGCTGAATCGGGTGAGGGGTTCCCCGTTAGCCTTTCACGCAATAACAGTCCCACAGCGTCTGCAATCTGGGATTCCTCTCGCTCGGTTACCAGGTGATAGCCTTTGTCTTTGCATCGATTTTCGTGGTATGCAGCAAGGTTTGTTGCAACTCCGGAAAGCACTTGGGATCCGAGAGCCTCTACACGGGCTTGTTCTGCTATATCGAAAAGTTCAGCACTATTCCCACCTAAAGGGCGCTGGCGGTGAAAAGTCTTAACGTCGTTGTGGCGTAATCTAAGCGCCACTGCATCTGCCTCACCCCGTAGGATACTTAAGTCACCTTCACCAAATACGCGTACGGGGGTTGGCAAGCGAGCTTGAGTGCCGTCCTCGGTTTGCGTAATCCCATGAGCGCCTGGTGCAAAGGACACTGTTACGTTATCGCGAGCAGCGACCGCTTTAACCGTTGCTTCGGTGACACGCTTGATCAGATCTTGGGCATCCTGATCTGGAGGCATAGATACTCCTTAATTATAATATAATTTAAGAAAGAGTTGCGTTAGCAGCCGATTCAGGTAATTCCTTGCCAAAGCAACGTTGATAATATTCAGCGATTATTGGACGTTCGACTTCGTCGCATTTGTTTAGAAATGTTAAGCGGAAGGCGAAGCCTAAATCATTAAAAATTTGAGCATTTTCGCCCCAAATTATAACAGTTCGTGGTGACATGACCGTCGAGATATCACCATTTACAAAACCAGATCGCGTTAGGTCCGCAAGTTCGACCATTTTTTTCACTGTATCATGGCCTTCAGTATTATTATAGGCTTGGACTTTAGCTAGTATAATTGCTTCTTCTGCATCATGTGCTAGGTAATTGAGAGTGGTTACAATATTCCATCTATCCATCTGTCCCTGGTTAATTTGTTGCGTACCATGATATAACCCTGTTGTATCTCCGAGACCAACAGTATTCGATGTTGAAAAAAGGCGAAAGAAGGGATGGGGCTTAATTACTTTACTTTGGTCAAGTAAGGTTAACTTACCTTCAACTTCAAGTACGCGTTGGATAACAAACATAACGTCTGGACGTCCGGCATCATATTCATCGAACACTAGAGCTGCTGGGTTTTGCAAGCACCATGGTAAAATGCCCTCTTTAAATTCGGTCACTTGGTGGCCATCTTTCATTACAATGGCATCTTTTCCTATTAAATCTATTCGACTTATGTGACTATCAAGATTAACCCTAATGCAGGGCCAATTCATTCGGGCCGCAACTTGCTCAATATGGGTAGATTTTCCGGTACCGTGGTAGCCTTGGATCATGACACGGCGGTTATGAGCAAAACCTGCTAAAATCGCTAAAGTAGTGTCATGGTCAAACTGGTATGTGTCATCGATAGTAGGTACGTATTCATTACCTTTACTAAATGCCGGGGTTTCCATATCTGAATTAATGCCGAACGCTTTGCGCGCCGAAATAGATATGTCTGGTGCATCAAGCGGGAATACTCCCGCGCCATCTGAAGTGGTATCGCTCATCTTATTTTTTTCCGATTGTTAGGAGTAAATTTACAGTAATCAAAGGCCTAATTCATCTTAATTAATTATTAGTGAGTCTTGTCAAGATAATTTCATAGGCCTCGTTGATTTGTCTAAACCTTTCTTCTAGTTTTTTATTTCCGCCGGTCCTATCTGGATGATATTTTTTTACCAGCAACTTATAACGTGCTTTAAGTTCTGATAATTCCACTAGAACACCAAAACCCAATAATGCTAGAGCTTTTCTTTCTCCCTCTGAAAGGGGTTTTCTGGCGCCCTGTTCAGTAGGTCTCTTAAAACTAGTATCTTTAGCAAATAAACCAAAGGGATCGCTCAAATTCTCACAACCCCAACCCTTTTTCTTTGGACCAAACAGATCATCGTCGTTTTCTTGCAATCCGTCTCTTTGATGACCACCTAATGGCCATGTTGGTCTATTCCATGTCGTGTTTGATCGAATTAATTCATCGAATTCTTCATTTGATAGGTCTTCATAATAGTTCCAAGAGCTATTGTAAATGCGAACATGCTCTAAACAATACCAGCTGTATACTTCGATTTTCTCACGTGATTGAGGTGCGCGGTGTATTCCTTCCAATGTACAACTTGGCCAGTCACATGAATGAACGTTAATTTGTGGCATGCCGGAGTTTGTGAGAGTAAATTTTTTTTCAATATTTTCTTCCATGGTGCTAATATGGTAGCTTTTTAGCTAGCTGACAAGTGATGGTAGGGCAAAATTAGGAGGGAAATGTCTCTAGATCTGATTTTTGTGATATACTCGAAAGGTGCATCTATTATAGTTTAATTTCAGTGCTAAAAATTGGAGTACATAAAGTCTATTTACTGCTGTCATTTCCTTCGTAAAATTCTGGCCAAATGCGCTTGACGTTTGTACCATTTGCATCGAAAGCATGGCAGGTATTTATCACTGCAGGGCGTTGGTTTTTTTTCTTTAATTTACTTTTTGCAGTAATTTTTTTATGATGTTGCCTCGGAATTATAGATTGATAGGCTGTTGTGGCAAGTGGCCCAGTAAGCAATTGGGTAATGTGCGTACAGCCTTTAAGACCTCCTATTGCAGTTTGAACATTACGTCTCCAGCCACTAGTAATTTTTAGTCCCTTAAGGGCAGCTACATTGCCATTAATAGCTGGGCAAATATGAAAAGGTGCGGACTCAGTTAATGCTTCGGCTTTCTGAACTACTAAATCTGTATCAATTGTTAAACGGATTAGCATGTCGTGGACCGGGACTCCTGCACTCACTTCACCACGGTCTAAATTATTAAAGCTATATGTCTTTGTGTCTGTTATTCGGCCTTCAATATCCCACAAGCCGTCTTCACGCTCATATCCCATGCAACGAATTTCGCGTGTGTGTATTAGGTTCCTTTTAACCGGCGTTGATAATGGCATATATAATCTCCAAAACTGAGGTGGTCGTGTTTTTAATGACCTAAATTTCTTTAGGCCAACAGTTGAGTTCGGCTAAATAGGACTTAGGTCTAGATGTTAGTTCATAAAATAAGTATAAAATCACAATTTATCCAAATTTGAGGCTAGCTCTGTGGAGTTATACGGATAGTAGTTATTTGATTCCGCTGACGACGCATGATTTCAAAACGTAATCCAAAGAACATGAATGCCTGACCTACTTCTGGAATACGTCGAGACTCGTGTAATATAATTCCAGCAATTGTTGAAGCTTCCTCATCGGGCAAACTCCACTCTAGATGGCGGTTAAGATCGCGGATAGTAAAGCTACCATCAACAATAAATGAACCATCTGACTGAGGACGGAGGCCGGGTAAGCTAATATCATGTTCATCAGTTATATCGCCGACTATTTCCTCCAGAATATCTTCAAGAGTAACAATACCTTGAAGGCTGCCATATTCATCGACAACCAAAGCAAAATGCTCATGGCGATCGCGGAAGGCTTGCAGTTGATCTAATAAGCGGGTTGTTTCAGGAATAAACCAAGCGCTTGATACTAGTAAATCAATGTCAATATTAAAATTACCCTTATTGTATATAGCGCGGAGGACCTCTTTCGCGTGGATGACACCAATGACATTATCTGGTTGATTGCGCCATAACGGCACGCGAGTGTGCGGACTGGCGAGAACTTGATCAACAATTTTTTCTGCCGGGTCATCTGCATTGATCATAGTAATAGTTTTCCGATGAACCATAATTTCACTGACATCTATCTCAGATAGGTCTAGAACACTTCGAAGCATGGCCCTTTCATTTTGGATGATTTTGTGATCATCTGCCTCGCTTTGATGTAGTTCAATGGCTCCCCGTAATTCCTCTGTTTTAGAAGTAAAATCTTCATCGCTATCAAGTCGAATGCCAAAAACCCAAAGAGTATTTCGTGCTAATTTTTGTGTAGCGAAGGTTATTGGAGATAAAAAGAATACAAGGGGACGAATAATTGGTGCGAGTTTTAAAGCCGTTCTATCGGCATTTTGTAACGCGTAGGTTTTAGGCAAAATTTCAGCGAACATAACTACCAGGACTGTCATTAAAATTGTTGCATAGGCGATGCCTGCTTCTCCAAAAGATCCAATTAGCAAGCTAGTGGCGAGTGCTGAGGCTAAAATATTAACTAAGTTGTTACCAATTAAAATCGCCCCAATGAGCATTCCTTCGCGTTTTTGGAGTTTATTCACCGTCTTTGCACGTTTATTTCCTTTAGATTCGAGCTGGTGCATAAGTGGCCGTGAAGCAACTGTTAGTGCGGTTTCTGAGCCTGAAAAAAAAGCTGATAAAATTAATAATACACCGATTGCGACGAGAGATATTATCATGATGCAATAGAATTAAAGTTGTTGTATAGCTTGTTCAATAACAATGTGCACATCTTTCATATTAATATTCCTGGCTATAAAGCTTTCACCAATTCCTTTGGCCAAAATAAAATTAACTTTACCGTTCTCAGTTTTTTTGTCTGATTGCATATGGTTTAAGAGCTTAATCGTATTCCATTTAATATTAACTATATCGCTTAAATTAGTAGGTAATCCAATTAAAACAAAATGCTTGCGGGTTCTTTCTACGTCTGATTTGGAACATAGTCCCAACAGAAATGACAGATCAAAAGCCAAACAAATACCTATACTGATTGATTCGCCGTGTAAAAGTTTACCGCTGTATCCTGTTTCGGTCTCTAGGGCATGGCCAAAAGTATGTCCTAGATTAAGTAATGCTCTTAAATTCTGTTCGGTCTCATCTTTTGTAATAATTTCTGCTTTAGTTTTACAACTCATAAAAACAGCGGCTCGAAGATATTCTTTGTTACCTGCACACAGTTTTTGGCCAAACTTTTCAAGCCAAGAAAAAAAATTTTTATCGCTGATTAGGCCATATTTCGCAACCTCAGCATAGCCAGCCAAAATTTCTCGTTTTGGCAGGCTATCGAGTACATCTACATCAGCTAAAACTAGACGTGGTTGATAGAAGGCTCCAATAAGATTTTTACCGTAGCGGGTGTTAATTCCAGTTTTCCCCCCCACTGAGCTATCTACTTGGGATAACAGTGTAGTTGGCACTTGAATAAAATCAATGCCCCGAAGAATAGAAGCTGCGGCGAAGCCGGTTAAGTCGCCGATTACGCCGCCCCCTAATGCTATTAATGCAACGGTCCGATCAACTTTCATTGCCAAGATTTTATCAGTTAGGTTTTCAAAATGGCTAATACTCTTGGTTTGTTCGCCAGACGGCAAAATAATTTTTTCAACATCTACACCAGCTATTTGCAGTGAAGAGGTTAACTTGCTCAAATAAAGAGGGGCAACATTCGTATCTGTAACAATTATAACATTCTTACTACGAATAACTGATTTAATTAAATCACCAGCTTTATTTAATAATTGACTTCCAATAATGATATCATAACTGCGGTCACCCAAGGGAACATTTATGTATTTAAACTTAGTCATTGATTATTTTCTTCTGGTCTGTAGCTCATTAATAACTCAACTATTCTTTTTGCAGTTTTTGAGGCGGGCTCGTCACTGATATCAACTATAATTTTAGACTGAGCATACACGGGATATCGCTTTGCAATCAATCCGGATAATATTTTTCTTTTACTACCTTTGTTTAATAACGGACGGCCACTACGGTTTTTTACTCTCTGTACTAGTAAATCTAGATCAGCTCTTAGCCAAATAGTTATTCCATGTCTGCTCATTGTATTACGTACTTGTTCATCCATATAGGCCCCACCGCCTGTCGCGACCACAGCAGGCTGTTCATGCAATATACGCTCAATCACACGGCGCTCTCCGTCTCTGAAATAAGCTTCACCAAAACGGTCAAAAATTTCTTGAATGCTATATCCAGCTGCTTTTTCAATTTCTATGTCTGTATCAACAAAGGGTAAGTTAAGAGAAGATGCTATAATACGTCCTAGTTTTGTCTTACCAGCGCCCATTAGGCCGACTAGAATGATAAATTTACCTTGCAACGAATGCGGTAAGTTGATTATTTCTTGTTTCATTTACTTTCTTGATCGTTTTATTTGTTATTTAGTAATACTTTAACTACAATTTTTTTGATTTGCTAAAATATTGCCACACTTTGATAATATTTTATATATAACTTTAGGTTATAAGATGGTAAAAAATCATTAAAACTCATAGAATATTTATGTTAATAATCCTTCGAATGATGAAAATTTGTACTTATGAAAAATATCTCGCGTTTTATATTCTTTTTTCTGGTAATAGTTATTATTGGAGCTGTAGTTTTTCTGTCCACTTGGGATATACCAGCCCCCGTTATAGAGATTGAAAAAGTTATACCAAATGATCAATTCCCGAATTAAAAGAACACAATCGAGAAAATCGATTGTACTTTCAACCATAAGTTTGTTTTTGGCGAGCATGCTTTTGCTACCAGTGTTTTGTCAGGCCCAATCTTCACAACCGACTCTTTTAGCGCCAAGTAAAAACTTAAAACCGTTATCAGATAATAAATTGCCTAATGTTCAATCGCGGCCTTCTGGTTTTCCAAAATGGATGCAAGCTCAGCCATTAAACCTACCACCATCGGATAGCGTTCGTTCCTCAATTAAAATTAATGTTGAAAAATTAGAAAAAATTAATAGTGATTCTGTTGGTACTATGACTGAAGAAGAGGGTGGTTTTGGTTTTAATATGTGGGAAGGCACAAGTCGGTCTTTGGTGAAAAAATTGCTGATTAAGTTACCAGTTAATACGCCTTCACGCACTATGCGTGCCCTCATGCGGCGTCTATTGTTAAGTACTGCAAAAGCACCTAGTAAGGTTGCTGCGACTGATAAGAAATTGTCTCCAGAGAGTTCCCCTTCATCAACTAGTGGAACTAAAACGGATGGTGAATTGCTTATAATGCGGATTGAACGCCTATCTGCTATGGGGGATACAAGAGCTGTTTATGATTTGCTAAAAGTAGCGCCTGATCGTGCTACGGACCCAGTCTTGTTAAGACATGAGGCCGACGTTCTTTTCCTCTCTAATGATAATTCACGTGCCTGTGATTTAGTCTTGCGTCAAATCAGTAATTTAGAAGTGCCGTATTGGCAAAAAGCATTAATTTATTGTCAGGTACTTTCCGGGAATCATGATCAAGCTAACCTGGGCGCCAATCTATTACGCGAAATAGGTGAGAAAGACGAAGTCTTTTTTGGTTTAATCAATTCATTGATAGGCATTGCAAAATATACAATTACAAGTTTGTCTAATCCAACACCGCTTCATTTCTCTATGATTAGAGCTGCCAAGATAAAATTGCCTAAAGACGTTACTTCTTCTAATAACCCTGTGGTTTTAAAAACTATAGCTACTAGTCCAAATGCTGAACCTGCTTTGCGTGTTGAAACTGCCGAGCGCGCTGAAGTAATAGGTGTATTGGATACTGAGGTGCTTCGACAGATTTATGCAGGTGTAAACTTTACACAAGAAGTTTTGGATAATGCATTCTTACAAGCAAATAAGGAGCGTACGGCTTTGAGCCGCGCGCTTCTTTATCGGAAAGCAATAGTTGAAAATATTCCCAGTGTAAAAGTAGAAATTTTGAGCCAAGTATTTAAATTGGCTCGAGAAGCAGGGCTGTTTCAGTTAACTGCTCGCGTTTATTATGACATTTTAAAAACTTTACCTGTTACACAAGATTTAGTTTGGTTTGCTCCAGAAGCGGTCAGAGCATTCTTAGCTGTGGGAGATGTTGCTGCGACTCAAATTTGGTTTGACGTTATTGAAGCAACTATTTTGGACGATGAAAAAATCATGCTTCTGCGAGATCAGTTGGTCCCGTTGGCGCGATTAAGTGGGCAAATATCAAATGATGAATGGGATTCGATAAAAATCGATAAGTGGTGGAATGCTGAAACACGAAGTGACAAAATGTCAATTAATGCCGAATTAATACATTCACGCGCAACACTGCTCTATAATTTACTTGAGGCGTTGGGTGATAAGGTTCCCAGTGATCGCTGGGAACTCTTACTTGATGGCCCGTCGCGGCTAACAACGGTTATGCCCCGGTCAGCATTGTGGGAAATTCTAAATCAGGCAACAAAGGAAGTAAAACGCGCAGAAACCGTATTAGTTGCGCTGTTGGTACTGGGTGAATCAGGTCCAGCTCAAATTAACCCAATTGTCTTACGTAAAATTGTTGTTAGCCTGGAGAAGGTCGGATTAGTTTCTGAGGCGCGTTCCCTTGCGTTGGAGGCAGCAATCGTTGGGGGGCTTTAAGTCCCTGGATTATAAAGCATTAAGTGCTCTTAATATTATTTTCTTAGGGAGGTAGCTATTAATTTATTTAGTTGACGTGGTTAATTTGATGTTAGTCATTACTGATTAACCATAATTGAGTATTATTAGCTCCATGCTCTCAGAAAAAAAAACTAATAATAAATTATCGAGATCTTTTCAAATCGATATATTTTTAGAGATGATGGCAGCAGAGCGGGGTGCATCAAAGAATACGATAGTAGCATATTTACAGGATCTGAAAGAGTTTGAAGTCTTTATGTTGCGGCGGAATCGAAATATAGAATCGGCAAATTCAAAGAATATCCAGGATTATCTTGGGCAATTAAAGTCCAAGGGTAGAGCGCCGACAACTCATGCACGCAAACTTTCAGTATTAAAGGGATTCTATCAGTTTTTATATGCAGAGCATCAACGAGATGATGATCCTTCCGCACGTGTTGGCGGTCCAAAAACGGGCCGTTCTTTGCCTAAATATTTAAGCGAGAATGAAGTTGAATTGCTTTTAGATGCTGCTAGAGGTCAACCTGGAAGGCTTGGTGTGCGAACGGTAGTTTTACTTGAAATTATATATGCGACCGGCTTAAGGGTCTCTGAGCTAGTTGGTTTACCTCTGGCCGCAATATCAAGTGATCGAAAGATGCTTCTAGTGAGAGGTAAAGGCAATAAAGAACGCATGGTACCTCTTACTACTCCTGCCATCCATGCAGTTGCAGATTACTTGAAGCTGCGGCAAGCGTTTCTAACTAAAGGGGCTCCTTCACTTTACTTTTTCCCCTCTAGAGCTAAAGATGGCCACCTTACACGTGCTGGTTTTGGGTTGCTGCTTAAGGATCTTGCTATCCTTGCTGATATAGACCCAAGGAGGGTTTCGCCTCATGTTTTACGCCACTCCTTTGCTAGTCACATGTTAGCAAATGGTGCGGATCTCAGAACGTTACAACAGCTATTGGGACATTCAGATATTTCAACCACACAAATTTATACACATATACTAGAAGATCGCCTGAGAGATTTAGTATTAAGGAGCCACCCTCTGTCCGAAATATAGGACTATTTATTACACCAATAGGATTATATTTTACACAGATACTTATTTATCAGTTTTTAATTTTAACCTTCGTTGTACGGGGAAAAGTCGTAAATCAAATCGATTTGTAATTATCCCCCAAATACCTTGCGGTGCTTTTAACATGACAATTACTGCTGTAGCACCTAAGAGGATTAGGTACCATGTCCCAAAATCGGATAAAGGTTCGCGCAGCAAGAAATAAATGATTGTTCCTAAGATAGGACCTTCGATTGTTCCGATTCCACCAATCACAACAATAAAAATTACGGTTGTAGTCCAGTTAATATCAAATGCAGCACTTGGGCTAATTCTGAGTTTAGTCAGAAATATTAGTGCTCCAATAGTTGCGGTGCCAAAGGCAGCAAATATATAAACTAGTAATTTTGCCTTAAAATTATCTACGCCAAGGCTATTTGAGGCCTCCTCACTATCTCTGATAGCTGTGAGGGCCAATCCGTGCCGAGAACGCAACAGGAAATAAACAATTGCGATTGTAGCAACTACGACAAAAAGTGCAGTCCAATAAATTGCAGCCTCCCTTCCTGCGCGGCTATCGGAAATTGATTTTACTATAGCTATTGGTAAGCTTTTACCTGAGCCTCCCCCCAGTGATTGAATTTGGGCAAAACCAAGCAAAAATACTTCAGCGACAACCCACGTGCCAATAGCAAAATAATGTCCACGAAGTCTAAACACGAGGAATGCGATAGGTAACGAAATTAGTGCGCAAATTAAACCAGATAGAGGGATAGCCCAGATTGCCCCAATTCCAAAATTAATGGTTAATATAAAGAGCGTGTATCCACCAAGCCCTATAAATGCCTGCTGGCCTACTGACACCAAGCCTCCGAAGCCTGCCAATAGGTTCCACATCTGAGCTAAAGCAAGTATATAAAAAATCTCTACAAACAATCGGATTGTTGCTCTATCGCCCCAATTTGGGAAGGAAACTAATATTATAAGCAGAATTAATCCAATTATACTGCCAATTCGACTAGCAGGCGTTGAACGAACGACTTTGAACGATGTAACACTGTTATTTTGAATATAATCAGTCATCACGTGTCCGCGGAAATAAGCCATTTGGCCGAAAAACTAGTATAATTAAAAATGCGATGTGGCCGGCAAGTATTTGCCAGCCGGGATCTATTTTTGCCCCAATATTTTGCGCAACACCTAAGATAATGCCGCCAATCAAAGTACCCCACAGCGAACCCAGTCCCCCTATTATTACTGCTTCAAATGCATAAAGTAGTTTTGCTGGTCCGATTGACGGGTCAAAGTTTGAGCGTACAGCCATAAGTACACCGGCAATTGCTACAAGTCCTAATGCAAGGCCCATGGCTAGACCGAATATATGCTTATGATTTATACCCATAAGCTGTGCCGTTGTTGGGTCATCTGAGGTTGCTCTAAAGGCGCGACCGAGACGAGTACGATTAAAGAGTTGTTGGAGCAGAATAATCATTGTGACGGCTGTCAAAAGTGTTATCAGCGGGAATATGCCTATTGAAAGTCCATCAGTCAGTTGAATGCTGGAAGTCTCAATGGCACCAGCTTTAAGTCTTTGAGAATCTGCTGAAAAAACCTCCAATAGAACATTCTGGATTACTATAGACAGGCCAAACGTGACTAGAAGTGGTGGCAGCAAATCGTCTCCAAGTGTGTAATTTAAAATACCACGTTGGAGAAAATAACCAATAATAAACATAATTGGTAATACAATAATTAGACTTAGGAACGGATTAAATCCAGTGGTTTCAATTACAACCATAGCAATGAAAGCTGCGAGAACAATTAAGTCTCCATGCGTAATATTTACTAATCGCATTACCCCAAAGATGATTGCTAGCCCCGTCGCGAACATCGCATAGAGCCCACCTGTTAATATACCTTGAATGATTGTATTTGCCCATTCGATCATAGCTTATTCATCTTCCAAAATATGCTGCTGCAATTTGCTCTTTTGTGAGGTCTTCGGGTTTGCCGGTTAGGCTTATTTTTCCTTCTTGGAAACAGTACACCCTATCTGCTATTTCTAATGCTTGGTTTATATCTTGTTCTACAATCAACAAGGACACTCCCTCGGCCTTGATACCGGGAAGGGCACCATAAATATCTTTGATAATTATAGGCGCTAAACCGAGTGATAATTCATCACATAACAACATATCAGGGTTGGACATTAAGGCTCGACCAATCGCTACCATCTGTTGCTCACCACCACTTAGTGCGGTCCCAGCTATATCTTTTCGTTGTTTTAGTTTAGGAAACATTTGGTACACCCGGTCTAATGTCCAGTTACCGGGGCGTTGCCCAAAGGCACCTATTAATAAGTTTTCTTCTACACTAAGGCTTGGAAACAGTTTGCGGCCCTCGGGTACCATGGCGATACCCAGGTCAACAATGTCAAATGCTGCTTTTCCAATTAGGTCTATTCCTTTGTATATAAATTTATCAGCATTATTTTGTACGAGTCCTGTAATGGAACGTAGGAAAGTTGATTTTCCAGCTCCATTGGCACCAATTGCCGCGACTGTTTCACCTTTTTCAATGCTCAGATCAATCCCAAATAAAGCCTGAAAATCATCATAGAAAGCTGTCATATTTTTAATCTCTAAGACGCTCATTCTAGGCTAATCCCCATATAAACTTCCTGTACTTCAGGGCTATTAAATACTTTTTCAGGGTCGCCATCATCTAGTTTTTGGCCAAAATTAATAACGACAAGACGATCAATGACGGACATTAAGGCATGTACGATATGCTCAATCCAGATGATAGAAGTTCCTTTTGTACGGATTTGATTGATTGTCTCTATGAGTGCCTTTACTTCATACTCGGTCAAACCCCCGGCTATTTCATCTAACAGTAAAACCTTTGGTTTAGTTGCTAATGCGCGCGCCATTTCTAGGCGCTTTCGCTCTAGTAAAGTTAGAGAGCCTGCAAGCGTATTCGCTTTGTTAATCAGACCCGTAAGTTTTAGAAGTTGAATACAATTTTGGTAACTGTCAATTTCCTTTTCACCACCGCCAAATGCTGCGCCAACAAGTAAATTTTCAAAAACAGTCATGCCACCAAAGGGGTGCGGAATTTGATATGATCGACCTATGCCTTCTCTACACCTCACATGAGCAGCTGTCTTAGTTAAATTTTTTCCATTAAAAATTATTGACCCAGCATCAGAATTGAGGCTGCCAGTGATCAAACTAAACAAGGTACTTTTCCCGGCCCCGTTTGGACCTATAATGCCTAACGCCTCGCCATCATCGAGGTGCATGTTGAAGCTATCAATCACTTGAAGTGAACCAAAGCTTTTAGATAAGTTTTTGAGACTTAATAAGTTTGACATGGTTTATAAAGAGATTTGTTCAATAGGAAGAGGCGTAAGATATATCTCACGCCTCTATTTTGATGAAAAATGATACTAGAACTAACCTAATGGATCCAAGTCTCCACCTAATGGAATTTCAGGCGACAGTTTATTATTAACAATGACCAGGTCATATTTAAATTTCTTACCTTTTTTCCACTGACCACCAACTAGGGGTGTTCGGCATGCATTTTTAACCGGATTTCGACGATCGCCAAATTTCCAAGAGATCGGACCAACGATAGAATTATAGTTCGTATTCTCAATTGCATTTAGAATGGCATTAGGATCACCGGGGTCGCCACATCGCTTCAATACATCAATTGCTATTTCTATATTAGCATGTTTGAAACCTAGTGGCTGGGTCCACTGTTTTCCGGTCTTAGTTGTATAAGCGTCTGTAACCTGCTTAGCAGACTTGCCAGTTAGTCCTGATTTAAAAGGATGTGACGGCGACCACCATACTTCTGAGGTCAAGCCAACACCCCGGTCCCCAAGTGCTTCAATCGCTGGTGGAAAAAGAAGTGCCTTAGCAAATGTCGCCGCTTTAAGCTGTTTAGTAAGACCCTGTTGAGCTGCTTGAGTCCAGAAAGTAGCAAAATCTGGCGGTACAGATAAGCCAGTCAAGATTTCGATACCTTCTTTTTTAAATTGGCTTATTTGAGCAGTAAAATCATTAGAGCCAGGATTAAAAATTGGAGGCTGGATATAATTATAGCCGGCACCTGTCATAGGTGGGCGGAAGCCCATCTTTGGATTACCAGCGACAACGCCATCAGAGTCGTTTGCAATCAGGCTCCCAAGCTTTTTGTTACTATCAATAGTATTCCACATATTGATAAAATTACCGACCATATCGTCAATGCCCCAGAAAAAATGGTATGTCCATTTGAAACCTTTTTTTGGAGTAGCACCGCGGCCAAAATAAACAATCTGCCACGGAGTATCTGAGGTTACACAAGGCATTTCATTAAGTTCACATTGATCTGATACAGGATTAACGGTATCTCCTGTTGATGATCCAATCATTATATTAACTTTATCTTTTAAAATAAGCTGAGAGGTAACTTCTGCTGCTCGGTTGGGGTTGGACTGGGAGTCTTTAGATATAATTTCAACTTGGTAGGTTTTATTTCCTATCTTAATGCCGTTTTTTAAGGCTTCTCGGGCATCAGCTAGGACAAATTTATCGGCTTCACCAAACGGTGCCAAAGGACCAGTTTGCGGACTTACGAAGCCAATTTTTACTTTTGAGGCCGCATTAACGGCTGGTGCTGGCAGTGTGGATGCAGCTGCCGCGGCAGCGAGACCTCCGCTATATGTTAGAAATTTTCGTCTACCAACGGGTAGTGATGTTAATTTATTTTGAATTTTATCAGACATATTGATGTTCCCCCTATTTTTATATTATTAATTGTGTAATTTATTTATTTTAATATTGTCTCTAATGAATTGACAGTATCACATTAAATTAAAATCAGGGTGCCCTATATTTAAGTGGCCAAAACTCCTGAATTATAATCATCCACTGCTTGTTTGATTTCTGCATCGGTGTTCATAACAAATGGGCCATAACGGGCTACAGGCTCATTTAAGGGCACACCCTCACAATAAAGTATATTGGAACCACTAGCGGAAGCCTTGACCTGAATAGCACCCTCTCCCTCGAACATGACAACAGATGGCGATAAAATTTCTTGGGTTTGACCTTCTGAATTCTTCGCTATGATAGAGCCTTCATAAATGCAAAGAAAATATGTATTATTTTCTGCCGGTGTAATAGTCCATGTACCCTTTTCTTTCAAGGTTACATCGAGGACCCGGACTGGCATCAGGCTCTCAGCTGGGCCTTTAGTTTCACCATATTGCCCACGAATAACACGAACTGTGCAACCTTTTTCAACTACTGAAGGTATCCTATCTGCTGGTATGTCCTGGTATTTTGGTGCAACCATTTTGTGCTTAGATGGAAGGTTTACCCACAGTTGGAATCCACTCATACGTCCTTCAAGCATTTCTGGAATTTCGGAATGAATAATCCCACGGCCTGCAGTCATCCATTGCACATCCCCCGGTGTTAATAACCCAGAGTTCCCAACGGAATCTTCATGCCGCATCTGTCCTTCTTGCATAATAGTTACTGTTTCAAAGCCCCTGTGAGGATGATTGGGAAAACCTGCCATATAGGTATCTGGGTCATCATTATCCATGCGGTCTAACATCAAAAAAGGATCAATCATGTCAAGTTCAGGTGTACCTATCATTCGTGTTAATTGTACACCTGCTCCATCTGAAGTTGGCATGCCGGCATAAACACGGGAAATTGTTTGAAAAGAAGTCATTTTATATTGCGCCATGGCAGTGTTTGAATTTTTTTCCAGACTCACACGGGCACGTGCTATTGCGGCCGACCTTACCCCAGGTTGACGGATCTTCAGGATCAATAATATCTGCGCTTTCTCTTAAAACGATAGGTGATGTAACCATTTTATTCTCATCCATATCTTGGTGTTCACTATCTGCAAAATTACCCGCGTAATTCGGATCTTGGCTGATCTCAAAAGTTTCAGAGTTTGTAGATTGACCAATTTTGCTGGGATCGGTCAATTGTATTTCCATTTGAGCCAAAATGGTGGTGATCCGCTCGTCTAATTCTCGAAGCATCCCATTAAACATATCGAACGCCTCGCCCTTATATTCATTGAGGGGATCCTTCTGTCCGTAGGCGCGAAGCCCAATTCCTTGGCGTAAGTGGTCGAGAGCTAATAGGTGTTCTTTCCAAACCTGGTCAAGGACCTGCATCAATAAGTTTTTTTCAACCTCTCTCATGACATCAGGGCCCCAAGTTGCAGCTTTTTCAGCCATCTTTTTATTAGTAGCATCTAATATGCGATCTAGAATTTGTTCATCGGCAACACCTTCTTCCTTTGCCCAATCGCCCACTGGAAGATCAAGTCCAAATAGGCGCATGCCCTCTTCGTGAAGCCCGGCTGTATCCCATTGTTCTTGGTAAGCTTTTTCGGGGATACAGTTGGAGACAAGATTTTCAATGACGTTATGTCGCATATCTATAATCGTAGCGGATACATCGTCGCTATTCATCAGTTCTTTGCGTTGTTCATAAATAACTTTACGCTGGTCATTCATCACATCGTCAAATTTGAGTAAGTTCTTGCGTATATCAAAATTTCTTGCTTCGACTTTTTGCTGTGCTTTCTCAAGAGCCTTATTAATCCAGGGATGGACAATCGCCTCACCTTCTTCGAGGCCAAGTTTTTGCAACATACCATCCATGCGCTCTGATCCAAAAATACGCATCAAATCGTCTTCAAGAGAAAGATAAAACTTAGATCCCCCGGGATCACCCTGGCGACCAGATCTACCACGCAACTGGTTATCAATTCGTCTGCTCTCATGACGTTCGGTTCCAATAATGTAGAGGCCACCAGCAGACTTGGCTATTTCTTTGTCAGCAGTAACTTTTTCGCGGAGATCTTTTTCCATTTGGACATATTTATTTTTGTCTCTCTCGGCTTCCTGTTGTTGCTTAATCAACATGTCAATATTACCACCAAGCTGTATGTCCGTCCCTCTTCCAGCCATATTTGTTGCTATCGTAACAGCACCAGGGGAACCCGCCTGTGCAATAATGAGAGCTTCTTGTTCGTGGAAGCGTGCGTTGAGTACTTTGTGATTAATTTTTTCTTTTTTAAGTAGTGCGGCTATCGCTTCTGATTTTTCTATACTAACCGTGCCAACTAGGACGGGTTGGTTTAGGAGTTGGCACTTCTTAATCATGGCCAGAATTCCTAGATGTTTTTCAGCTTCGGTCCGGTAAACCTCATCATCACTATCTACGCGAGTACATGGCTCATTAGTCGGAATCTCAGATGCCTCAAGCTTATAGATTTCTTGAAATTCACCCGCTTCCGTCATTGCAGTGCCGGTCATACCTGCAAGTTTTGGGTACATTCGGAAGTAATTCTGATAGGTGATTGAAGCAAGGGTTTGATTTTCGTTTTCAACTTCGACACCTTCTTTGGCTTCAAGCGCTTGGTGGAGACCTTCGGAGAATCGCCGTCCTTCCATCATTCTGCCAGTAAACTCATCAACAATTACCACTTGGCCGTTGTGTACGATATAATCAGTATCAATTTCAAATAATTTATGGGCTTTAAGGGCTTGATTAACGTGATGAACCAAAGCGATATTTGTATATTCGTAAAGGCCACCTTCGGACATTAGTCCAGCTTCTTGAAGTAATTCTTCAATATGTTCATTCCCAACATCAGTCAATGTAACGGCTTTAACTTTCTCATCTTTTTCATAATCTTCGGGTGTTAAATTTGGAATAATTTTATCAACAAGATTATAAAGTTCTGATGATTCTTCCGATGCTCCAGAAATTATCAGTGGTGTTCGCGCTTCGTCTATTAAAATAGAGTCAACCTCATCAACAATGGCAAAATTAAAAGGCCGTTGAACCATTTCTTCTAGTGCAAATTTCATATTGTCTCGAAGGTAGTCAAATCCGAACTCACTATTTGTTCCATAGGTAATATCACATTTATAAGCATCCCCACGTTCAGATTCTGTAAGGTTTGGGATAACGCATCCGACGCTCAGTCCCAGCATGTTATAGACCTTACCCATCCATTCAGCATCCCGTGGAGCAAGGTAGTCATTTACCGTAACGATGTGTACGCCTTTGCCTTCTATTGCATTTAAGTAAACCGCCATTGTCGAGGTTAATGTTTTACCTTCGCCTGTTTTCATTTCAGCAATCATACCGCGATGCAGTATAATGGCGCCAATCATCTGGACATCGTAAGGGCGCTCCCCTAACGATCGCTTTGCTGCTTCTCTTACTGTTGCAAATGCATCCGGTAAGATATTGTCAAGTGTTTCGCCATTTTTGACGCGTTCTCTTAATTTATCTGTGCACCCGAATAATTCGGCATCAGTTAGTTCTGCAACGGTAGGTTCAAGTGAATTGATTTCATCCACAATGGTACTAAGGCCGCTAACATAGCGGTCATTTGCTGTTCCAAAAAATCGCCGGGCAATGGCGTCAAACATTTATTTTCCTATATCAAATTAGCACTCAAAATAGAACAAAGGATGAGGATTTCAATTATAAAATCAACTCCAATTATATTTTCTCCGAATCTGGAGAAAAGGGATAGAACTCTGATCCTCATATGTCAACGATTGCGCGCACAGAATTAATAACTATCGCTATTAACGTAATGGGCAAATTAGTGATTTTATGTTTAGCATGGTGCCATTTATTAATATAGTAATACAAAAGTTCAAACACTAGCTGATGCTAAAGGACTCAAATATGATTAATTTACGCTCGATACTGTGTGAAATCCCTGCAATGCTAACGAAAAATAAGTTTCTAATGCTACTTATGGTGGGTGCGTCTATAACTGTTTTTCTTGGTGCTCGGGCCGCAAATGCAGAGCCTGACCCGGTGGTTGCATTGGTCAATGATGTTAAATTTTATAAATCGGATGTTGAACGTGCACGTAAACAGTTGCCGTTGGAAGCACAAAAATACCCAAGTGCTGTAGTTTATAAGCATTTAATTAAGAGCTTAATCGATACACATCTTGTGGCTACTGCCGCACGTAAGGATAAGTTGGATAAGAGGCTAAAAATAGTTAAGCAGGTGCGTCGGATTGAAGATCAGGTTCTTCATAAAACTTATCTTGATGAACGAATTGTAGCGGCTGTAACAGATAAAAGACTTAAAGAGTTATATGAAATATTTCGTACTTCTAATTCAGATACAAAAGAAATCCGAGCGAGACACATTCTTCTGGAAACTCGAGAACAGGCTATGGAAGTCATACGGCAATTAAACGAAGGTGTAGATTTTGCTAATTTAGCAAAAAAACTTTCTACGGGCCCTTCTGGCAAGCAGGGTGGTGATTTGGGTTATTTTTCTCGAGAACGAATGGTTCCGCCTTTTTCTAAAGGCGCTTTTGCTACTTCCGTAGGACAATTTACTGCCCAACCCGTTAAAACCCAGTTTGGATGGCATGTAATTAAAGTTGAGGATAAAAGAACCGTCAAAGCGAAGCCTTTTGATCAAGTCAAAATGCAGTTACGTAAACAATTGATAAACGATCTTGAAAATTCAATAATATCTGAACTTCGTAACGCCGCTAGTATAAAAATATTCGGTCCAGATGGAAGCTAAGTGAGCTAGCTATCTTGATAAAAATTTTAAAAAGGGCGAAAAAAATTATGTATTTTTCTAAAAGAATAGAATGACCAGTAAATCTTCTTTAGCGCCGGAGTATTTCCCTGATATTCCTGCAGTCCCTGGCGTTCAGATGGCAGCGGGGGCTTGCGGTGTACGGTATTCAGGTAAGAAGGATGTGTTGTTAGTTACCCTTAATGAAAATACAGCAGTAGCCGGGGTTTTTACGAAGTCGCAGACAGCTGCAGCGCCTATAGATTGGTGTAGGCAATGTCTTAAAAATGGTCAAGCTCGTGCGCTTGTGGTGAATTCTGGGAACGCTAATGCGTTTACAGGTAGCGCTGGTGTTGCAGCTGTTAATAGAACCTCTTTAAGCGCATCCGAAATTATTGGTTGTGCTCCAGAAGATGTTTTTATTGCGTCAACTGGGGTTATAGGAGAAATATTACCTGATTATAAAATTATAAATTCGTTGGTAGATCTCTATAAAAATCTAGGTTCTGAATGGGAAGCCTCGGCGGAGGCCATTAGCACAACCGATACATTTTCTAAAGGTTCGTATAAAAAAGTTAAAATTGGCGACACCGAAGTGACGATAGCAGGCATCGCTAAGGGTTCTGGTATGATTGCACCAGATATGGCAACGATGTTGGCATTTGTATTTACGGATGCAAAACTGCCAAAAAATCTTTTACAGAATTTACTGTCTGAATCAGTCGATCGAAGTTTCAACTCCATTACGGTTGATTCTGATACGTCAACCAGTGATACTGTTTTATTTTTTGCCACGGGCCAAGCCACACACACACAAATCTCTGATATCACCGATAAAAGCCTTGATACCTTTTGTAACGCTTTGGACGCTGTCATGCTTGATCTAGCGCAACAAATTGTTAGAGATGGTGAAGGTGCTACGAAGTTTATCGAAATTAAAGTCTCCGGTGCGTCTGATGATGCGTCGGCGCGGAAGATTGGACTATCTATTGCAAATTCTCCATTAGTGAAAACAGCAATTGCGGGCGAAGATGCTAATTGGGGAAGAATAGTGATGGCTGTTGGTAAATCCGGCGAAAGGGCTGACCGGGACAAGCTTTGTATTTCTATTGGTGGTATTGAAATTGCTAGATTTGGCCAAGCTGTTGAAAATTATAACGAGTTACCAGTCGCGAAGCATATGGAAGGTAAAGAGATCAACATTGAGGTTGATGTCGGTGTTGGTGCAGGAGTAGCCTCGGTCTGGACTTGTGATCTCACTCATGGATATATTACAATCAATGCCGACTATAGGACCTGACCCAAGTTGCCTTGATGCAAAAAATCGGAAAATACATTTAAACAATCCGGTTTTATTGGTTGTCTCGGTTGCTCTTATTGATGCTGACGGTAGAATTCTTTTGGCTCAGCGCCCTGAAGGCCGGGAGATGAGCGGTTTATGGGAATTTCCTGGTGGTAAGATTGAAGCGGGTGAGACCCCAGAGGTTGCCCTAGTTAGAGAGCTTAAAGAAGAGCTTGGAATTGATATAGCAGAAAGTTGTCTCGCACCGTTTTCTTTTGCTTCCCATGTTTATGATAATTTCCATCTGTTAATGCCACTATATCTTTGTAGGGTATGGAAAGGTACGCCATCTTCCCAAGAACAACAAAAGCTTAAATGGGTAAGACTTGAAAATTTTAACGATTATT
>CAJQSN010000080.1 GCA_905614355.1 uncultured Rhodospirillales bacterium
TCCTGGTGGACCCGGTGGTCCTAGCGGCGACTTTGGTGCTCCAGGTCCAGGATTTGGCGGACCAAGCCCTTCATTTGGAGGTACATTTGGGGGTGGCCAATCTTTCAGCTCAGCCATGGGCAGCATGATGGGTGGCGGCATGATGGGCGGCGCCATGATGGGCGGCGGCATGATGGGCGGCGGCATGATGGGTGGCGGAGATCCCTATGGTGGCGGCATGATGGGTGGTGGAGATCCCTATGGTGGCGGCATGATGGGTGGCGGAGACATGTATGGTGGTGGCGGCGACTTTTTTGGCGGTGGCGGCGACTTTTTTGGCGGTGGCGGCGACATGTATGGTGGCAGCGATGACTTTGGTTCAGTGGATTTTTTCGGTAACGATGGCGGAATGTTCGCCTACACTGATGGCGCCTATGATCCTTACGCCTATAATAACGAGAGCGAAGTAAATATTTATGTAGCTGACGGTGCAGCGGTTGCTTTTTCTAGCGCAGTTGCCTCTGTAATGATATTAGCCGATGGCGGTAATACCATAACCCTAGCGAGTACGGATTTTATCAATAACGGAACCATTACAGGTGGAACAGGAGCTGATGTAATCACCTTAAGTGGTGCTGGCGCTCAAGGGACAATTAATTTAGGGGCCGGTGCAGACTCGTTGCAGTTAGCAAACGGAGGTGCCAGCACCATTCTGTTTCATGGAGTGGAAACAATTATCGCTGGGCAAGGCTCTGATAACATTAGTATTATGACATCGGGCACGGGAGGAACAACCATCAAGTATTCAGCAACAAATAAGCTTGGTGATATAATTAACCTCTTCACGTCAGGAACCGACAGTCTGGAATTTTCCCGTTCTGCGTTCAGTGGGGATGCTAATAATAATGGCGGTTGCGATAGTTTTCAATCTGGCGCTGGAGCATCAACATCATCCACAGCATCATTTTGGGTGCAAGATACGACCACTAAAACATTGTATTACGATGCCGATGCAAATGGAATTGGAGTGGGAACTGTAGCAGCCCAGTTGGATACAAATATTGCTATAGGCGATATAACTTTTGTAGCATAAGATTGGTTTATTAATATCCAAATCTAGTATATATTTTCAGACACTATTAATTAAATAAGCTATTGGCGCTCGCATGAAAGAACTTCTTCGCCGATTACTGTTAAGACCAGGACTAACCCTAGAATTAGTCTTAGCTTCCCTGTTCGCCAACGTATTAGCCTTGGCCCCTTCCCTCTTTGTTATTCAAGTTCTGAATCGTTACGTGGCCAACGGGATAAATTCAACTCTTATGACCCTAACAATCGGGGTGGCAATCGCAATCGCACTTGAATTTGCTTTTCGCCAAGTTCGCAATCGGCTTGCTAAAGGTATCAGCACAGAACAAGATGAGCAGCTAGCTCTGGCTAGCTTCAACACCCTCGCCACTGCTAAAGCAGGCTCCATTGAGCGTTTACAACCGGGTCAACAACGCGAAATTATTAGCGGTATCGACAACATACGTAATGCCTATGGTGCAGCTAACATCTCGAGCGTACTTGATCTTCCATTTGCCCTTCTATTCCTCGGCGTTTTATATTTACTAACACCTGAACTCGGAATGATAGCGACGCTATTTGCTGTAATAGCATTTGTAATTGGGCTCCTCATGGCCGCGGCAATTCGCGTTCCCACCCTCAGACTTACAGACACGGCAAGGCGTGCTAATATGGTAACTTTTACAGCCATTCAAGAGAGCGATACGTTACGTGTTTTTAATGCTGCTAAATTTCTCGCGAAGGCCTGGCAAACCCAAATCAACTTTTCACAAAGCCTCTATCTCAGTATAATAGCTCGCCAGGGCCTGCTCTCTTCAATCTCACAAAGTATCGTCGGATTAATGGCTGCAACATTAATGGCGGTTGGAGCCATCTTGGTCGTTAATGGAGAACTTGATGTCGGCGCATTGATTGGGGCAAACATTTTAGCAGCTCGTGCAGTACAACCAATTTCACGGTTTTCTCAAATGGGTGAGATTTTTCTAAAGGCAAAACAAGCGAGTGTATTACTTAACGAATTTTTAAAACTACCTCGAGAAGCAGAAACAGGGTCCGCAAAGCAAAGCTATACCGGCTCCCTTGAATTACGTGATTTAGGGTTTAGTTATCAAGGGGCTACGGGTCCATTATTTGAATCTTTATCAGTTAAGATCCCGGCCGGGACTATCTGTGTCATTAACGGCTCGAACGGTGCGGGGAAAACAACCCTCTCACGCTTGATTGTTGGCCTAATTGATCCTAGCCGTGGACAAATTTTAGCCGATGGGCTTGATCTCCGCCAAGTTCATCCGGAATGGTGGCGTAAGCAAGTGATGTATATGCCCCAAGAGCCAGGGTTTCTCAACGCCACATTATTGGAGAACATTAGCATTAACACACCTGATCCTGAGAATAATCAACTTAATCAAATTATAGATGCATCAGATCTCCGTCAATTCTTCGATGAAGCGCCAAATGGGTTTGACACGCCAATAACAGATAATGGACGTAAACTGGCAGTAGGTATACGTCGCCGTCTCGCCCTTGCCCGCGCATTGACCACAAATGGTAAGCTTCTAGTTTTCGATGAACCAACGGAAGGGATGGATAAAAAAGGGAGTGCGGCAGTCTCTTCGATTCTCTCTTCGCTCCATAGCCAAGGTTATACTATTATTATAACCAGCCATGATACTAACGTAATCAAACAGGCTGATATTTTTATTGATCTGACGTCAAAACCTGTTCCAAAAATTCGTAAACAGAAAAAGAAGGCCTCGGAGGCAGCTCAATGAACCAGCCACCCCAAACCGCAGAGCAGAATATTGGAAATAACCACGAGACAAATGCAGGCACGCATTTATTCTTATTTATCTGTGTTATCGCTTGCATTGCCTTCGGGGCCTGGGCATGGACGGGAAATCTCGCGATAGTAAGTGTGGCTGAAGGTGAAGTTGTACCATCCAGTCAGGTAAAAACTATTCAACATCTCGAAGGAGGTATCGTTAGAGAAATCAAGGTGCGGGAGGGAGAGCGAGTTAAAACCGGACAAGCTTTAATTACACTTGAGTCAGCTGCGACAGGTGCCGATGTTGGGGAATTAAAAACTCGAATTATGGGACTGATAATTGAAATTTCGCGTCTCCAAGCTGCAGCCTCAAATGCACAAAAACCCTCTTTTCCTGCTGATTTAGAAAAATCCCACCCTCTATTAATACAGGAAGCCAACCAACTCTTTGACAGTAGCAAGAGGCGATTAGAAGATGAATTTGCAAGCCAACGCGCCATTATCGCCCAACGAAAGCAAGATATCCAGGAGGCAACGGCAAGTATTAAGAACCAACGCAATTCTATGAAACTGCTGAAGGAACAAATAGCTATTAGCGAAGACCTCCTATCAGAGCAACTAACAACCCGATATAAACATTTAGACCTTCTAAAGGAATTAGCCCGACTAACTGGCTCTATAGACGAGGACAAAGTAGCACTCCAGCGGGCAGGTTCAGCACTTAAACAAGCGAGTGCAAATAGAGATAGTATACGCAGTACATTTTCTGAAGAAGCCCGTACTAAATTGGAGGCTGCGCGCCGGCAACTTGAAGAGTTTACTCCCAGAATGTCAAAATATGAAGATAATCTAAAACGAACAATATTACGTTCACCTGTTGACGGTGTGGTCAAAACGCTACATGTCGTAACCATCGGCGGCGTTGTACGTGCAGGAGATGCGGTCGTAGACGTTGTTCCAGAGGGCGACCGTCTAATCGTTGAGGCAAAGCTGAAAACTCAAGACATAGGCTATGTTAGAAAGCAGCAATCAGCCCGTATTACCTTAGCCTCAGGGGACGCAATGCGGTTTGATGGCCTTGAAGGTGTAGTTGTACGGGTTAGCCCTGATACTATCACTGGTGATGATGGAGAGCCTTATTACAAAGTAAGAATTCAAACAGCGCGCAACCATTTTCGACGAGCTGAAAACCGTTACGATCTATTCCCAGGTATGCAGGTGATAGCTAGCATTCATACCGGCGAACGGACGATAATGGAATATCTTCTGGATCCGTTTTTAGATGCCAGCGATACCGCTATGAGAGAAAGGTGATAATTTAATTATTATCTCCCGTTAAATTTTGGGGAACGCTTTTCCATAAAGGCTCGGCGGCCTTCCAAATAGTCTTCACTGTTTGAACATGCATCTATCAGTTCCTGCATCTCTTCCATATCCCATTCACCAGGGCTATTACTCACTGCATTTACTATATTTTTGGAAGCACGCACTGAAATTGGCGCATTTTCAGCTATCAAGTTAGCATATTCTTTAACGTAGCCAGCTAGCTCATCAGCCGAAGTAACGCGATTGACCAAGCCAATCTTTAGCGCCTCAACCGCATCGTATCGCCGAGCAGTAAACAAAATCTCCTTCGCTGTTGGACCTCCAACTGTCTCAACAACCCAACGGGTGAAGTTTGGGCGATAACCTATACCCAAGCGACCCGCTGGTATTGCAAATATCGAATTATCAGAACAAATTCTAATATCACACGCACAAGCCAAAGCCATTCCACCACCCATGCAATAACCTTCGATCATTGCGATTACGGGCTTTGGGCAATGGCGAACACCATCATACATACCATTAGTAATTCGCTCATAGCGTTCGATACCGTCTGGAGTAGAACGTAACTCCTCAAACTCAGAAATATCTTGGCCGGCGACAAAAGACTTTCCCCCCTCACCTCTAACGACGACGACCCGCACATCATCATTCTTGCTGTGGTCTGAAATTACCTCAGTCACTTTTTCGGCCATCGCCAATGATACTGCATTTCTCCGCTCAGGATTATTATAAATAATCCAACCAATGCCATCTTTGACTTCACTTAGAATTTTATTAGTCATATATTTATTAACTCTATATGGATTTTACTGCACATTTTAAAAACCCCTACCTTTCTGATCACATTCTTTTATAAAGGCAGCATGTCGCCACCTTGTAATTAATATATAGTCATAACTTCAGACACCAAATCAATACAGTTATAGTAATTCGTATCCTAATCATTACCCAACACCATGTTCAGAAGCGTCTTAAACCGATCACGAATATTATTACGGTTTGCCAGGTAATTCACGTGATCTCTCTTAGAGGCAGAAGTTGATAATTCAATCGACCAGAGGGCCGCAATATCATTAGGGACCATAGAATAGCGAATATCAATGATCCGATCAGAAAAATCAGGGTGCCTAGCAACGTATCCATCGCTAAACCAGCTAAACCGTTTAATATCTATGGCTTGCTGCCCAGAAGTATCAAGCCAAGAAAAGTCTCTGGCTAGGTTAAGTTTGGGGAGTGAGGTTCCTAAAAATATGCGTGGTGACGGGCCTGTGCGAACAGCATCCACATAAAATCGTTCTGACGTCTCGTATATTATTTTCCAAACTAAAATATTTGCAAAACTTGGTTTAGCTTCAATGCGGATAACTTCATGACCTCTATTTTCCGCAAGGCTTTTGCCCATTGCAATGGCACTATTGCGCTGTATCATACCTAAAGACATATATACAACAGCCCAAACTAATGCTACCTGGCCGTAACAACGCTTCTTTTTGATCACCGCTAGAATTACTAAACTTAAGATGGGTAGCGTAAAAAACGGATCAACAATAGAAATTGTACTCCAAGATATTCTCTCATAACTAAACGGCCAGAAAAGCATTGTACCATAACTGGTACAAGCATCTAACAATGCATGCGTTGCATAACCTAATGTACAAAAAAATACACTCTGCTTAAAGGTTAACTCTCCCCGCCTCCCAACTAACCAATGAAGAAAAATCGCACAAATAAGCCCCCCAACGGGAATGAAAATCAAGGAGTGTGTAAACTGCCGATGGTATTCAAGGAACAATAAAGGATCTTCAGTCGATCTTATAAGTACATCTAAGTCTGCAGCCATACCCGCAAGAAACCCGAGGGCGCTCGCAGTAATGAGATTTGATTTGCTAGCTGTCGATTGCGGCAATGCTGCGCCGATAGCACCTTGCGTTAAAGGATCCATAAACTAACCGAGCCAATCAAAACTAAAATCATAATTTGATTTATATAGTTTAGTTATCGCTAAAACTATAACTTATTAAGGAAATTAATGGCTCTTTCCCATGACAAATCAGCCGCCTCAGCATGATAACCTGGCCCACGATTGGGGAACATATAACCGTGTTCACCGCCAGGATATACAAATAGATCGCGATTTTCCCGCTTATCACATTCTACCTTTACTTGCTCAATAGTGTTCATTGGAGCGATCGCATCATTATCACCATAGTGGAACTCTATTGGACAAGTAATATGTTCAAATTCAGGAAGAAATTTTTCAATAAAGGATCCATGGAATGTAACCCCTCCATCAATCCCGAGTCGTGCGGCGGCTTCTACCACATACGGTCCACCATAACAAAATCCAAATACAACAACTTTTCCATTGCAACTCTTGATCGACTTCATTTTAGAAAGAGCCGCTTTTACGTAAGCATTCCCATCTTTGCGGTCAACTCTCGTAGAACGTGCCTTGGCTCTTTCGTGTTCGGCGCCAGAGAGTGGGCCTGAATCAGTATCGTCTTGCCAAAACATATTAAGAGCCATAGCTGGAAATCCAGAATCGGCCAATCTGTCACAGACTTTTTTTGTGTCATCGTCAACACCAAAAATAGCGCTTACAACAATAACACCTACTGATTTGTTGAATTCCGGCTCTGAAATATAAGCAGGGATTTTTCCATTTTTATAATCAATCAAAATTTCTTGTGCTGTCATCGCAACCCCCATAATATTTTATTAATAATATTTAAAATAAAACTTATTCTAAATATTTAATTGGTGGAAGAGAGTGGGAGTCGAACCCACTAAGAACGTCTGACGTCCTTCACCGGTTTTGAAGACCAGCCAGCCCACCGGGACTGCTTCCCCTCCACCGCTGGGTTTATAAGGGATTATGAGGTTTTGCAAGTAGGTAACACAGGAAATTGCCACCCTAAATTGGTAGCAATTATCGATTTCCCATTATTCTGTTCATCATTTGATCTGAACTTGCGGCGGCATCTTCATCCATTCCCTCCATAACATGAGAGTAGATCGAGAGTGTTATAGCGGCGTTCTTATGCCCTAGCCTCTTAGAGACGGTTGTTATGGGAACACCTTCCCGTAGGAGCGCGCTGGCATGGGTGTGACGTAGGGAGTGGAAGCCAAGGTCTGATAATTCGAGACGCTTTACAATGCGCCCGAACTCACTGGTAAAACCATTCGGGCTTCTCAGGTTTCCGTCCCATGTTGCGAATACGAAATTCTGATCGGTCTGGCGTACCCCTAACTTGAGGAGTGTCTCAGCCTGTTCCTTACGGTGTTTTCGCAACCCTTCCAAAAGAGATTGCGGCAAATTAATTGTCCGCTTACTGCTCTTTGTCTTTGGCACCTTGAGGCGCGAATAGTTGTGGTGAGAAGTGGAATACCTTTAACAACCCATCTGAAGGCACCAAGCCTGTCACCGTTGGTTCTATAGCCTATTACGCCCGTGAGGGCGGCTGGACAGATCACTTCATTTCTAATCATATTTCAAGGGCCATTGATGAACTTAACGAGCAATACGCCGTTGTCTTATTGGCTGGTGCAAAGACCGTTATATTGAGAGAGTTTCAAGATGACGAAGGTAATCCACAAATAACCTTCATGGCATTAGATGCCTTCAAGCAATGGCTTGAAAACCGAACAATACTGCATAAAGGTAAAAAGAAAAAACTAGCCCCAATTTGGCTATCCTCTCCATACCGAAGACAATACGACGACGTTACTTTTTCTCCAAAGGGTGCAACAGAAAACTATTTCAATCTATGGCGCGGATTTACCGTAGAACCGAGAGAAGCGGGAAGCTGCGACCTATTTCTAAAGCACATTAAGATGATCATCTGTAACGGAAATGAAAAGCTATTTCAGTGGGTCATTGGTTGGTTTGCCCAAATGGTACAGGAACCCCACGTTAAAATTGGCACCTCCCTAGTAGTTCGTGGCAAACAGGGTTCCGGTAAAACCCGTTTTTGGCCTCTTTCGGTGGTAGATTACGGTGGCAATTTTAAAATAAACATTATAAAACAATTGCTTATAGGCTAAAATCACTAGTTAACCTAACCAGTGCCGCCTAAAATT
>CAJQSN010000081.1 GCA_905614355.1 uncultured Rhodospirillales bacterium
TCCAGGGTTCAAATCCTTGTGCCCCTGCCAAGCTCACCAAGGGTTACAGCCTTTTTAGGCATGACCATATCAATTTTTTTTGACAAAGAATTTGCATAAGTTGGTCAGTCTTGCTCAGGGCACGTAAATCAGGTTTTTATTAGTGAAAAAATATTTTTTCACTATTTTTTAGATTTCAGGACCTAATGTAGCTAGTAGTTACTTGACCTCTCCCCCTCATATCTATACTTAGACCCTTCACTGGTGCCGTTTCGCTGGTGACATCCCCGTATACTCTGCATAATATGTATTGTATACTAAGGCTAATGATGTTCACGAATGCTAGAGTATCAATAATGTGTAGGTATGTATCGGTTGTGAAAGCTATGTTGGAAGTCAAATGTAGCCTCTAAAGCCGGAGGTCGAGGGTTTGAATACTTCTGCCCCTGCCAACAGAATATGAAGTAAAAGTTAACCGTAAGTTATTTAAGAAGTGGGATAATTAAAGAGAATGGCTAAATCAAGTCCATTTCAATTTTTTAAGCAAGTCCGACAGGAAGCTACTAAAGTCACTTGGCCAACACGTAAAGAAACGGTGATCTCAACGGTCATGGTTTTTATTATGGTGATTATAGCCGCCTTATTTTTCTTTGCTGTTGATCAATTATTGTCTGCGGGTGTAAAACTCGTGTTCGGCTTGGGAGGCTAAATTAATGGCTCATCGTTGGTATGTCATTCATGTGTATTCTGGATTTGAGCGTCAGGTCGCCGATAAGATTGAAGAGAAGGCCCTGCAGTCTAATTTTTCTGAAGAAATTGAAAAAGTTCTAGTGCCAATGGAAGAAGTAGTTGAAATGCGCAGAGGCGAAAAGGTTAACGCTGAGCGTAAATTTTTTCCTAGTTATGTATTGGTCAACATGGAGATGTCTGATCAAAGTTGGCATCTGATAATGAATACGGCTAAGGTCACTGGTTTTTTGGGCCCTCGCGATAAGCCGACACCCATCAGTGAAGCCGAAGCTAATAGGATTATTAATCAAGTTGAAGAGGGGATTGCGCGACCAAAGCCATCTATAACTTTTGATATTGGGGAGCAAGTGTTGGTTAGTGATGGACCATTCGCGTCCTTTAATGGTATGGTAGAAGATGTTGATCAAGAAAAAGCTAGACTTAAGGTGTCTGTTTCGATATTCGGTCGGTCAACGCCGGTTGATTTGGAATATTCACAAGTTGAGAAGTTATAAATATTTACGGTAATTTATTCCGTTTTTCAGCGCGGGAGGCTAGCCATAGCCGAACCGCGTAACCCACAATTGAGGCCTGATAGTAGGCGTTAGTAAATATTGAATTAGAGGTATTAAATGGCAAAAAAAATTGATAGCTATATCAAGCTTCACATCCCTGCAGGGCAGGCAAATCCATCCCCTCCAGTTGGTCCAGCTTTAGGTCAGGCTGGATTGAATATTATGGAATTTTGTAAAGCATTTAATGCTGCTACCCAAAGTTTGGAGCAAGGAATGCCTGTCCCTGTTAAAATAACTGTTTATGCAGATAAGACATTTGTTTTTGAACAGAAGTCAGCCCCCGCTAGTTATTTTATAAAAAAGGCAGCTAAATTAAGTAGTGGGTCGAAAACACCGGGTTTTGAGGTGGCTGGTTCAGTTACTATGGATCAGTTGCGTGAAATTGCGGAACAAAAAAAATCAGATTTAAATGCCAATGATCTTGAGTCAGCTTGTAAAATTTTGGCGGGCTCGGCTAGATCAATGGGCATTACCGTGGAGGGTCAATAGGATGGCTATAAGCGGAAAGCGTATTTCAAAAATATATGAAAATTTTGATCGTTTTGCGGATCATGATATTTCAGATGCAGTTAAAATTATTAAGGAAGCAAAAAAAATAAATTTTGATGAGACTGTTGAAGTTGCTATTAATCTTGGAATTGATCCCCGTCACGCGGATCAAATGGTCCGCGGTGTAGTGGCACTGCCAAACGGGACAGGTAAGTCAGTGGTGGTGGCTGTGTTTGCAAAAGAGGATAAGGCAAAAGAGGCTACAGCAGCTGGTGCTGAGTACGTTGGTGGTGAAGAATTAGCTGAAAAAGTACAGAAGGGCGAAATTGAATTCGATCGTTGTATTGCGACACCTGATATGATGTCTGTGGTTGGTCGTCTGGGTAAAGTGTTGGGCCCCAAAGGTTTGATGCCAAATCCAAAGTTAGGTACGGTTACTCCCAACGTTGGCGATGCCATTAAAGCCGTCAAAGGTGGTGAAATTGAATTCCGTGTTGAGAAGGCAGGGATAGTTCATGCGGGAATTGGTAAAATGAGTTTTACGCATGAGGCGTTAGTTGAGAATTTAAATGCATTTATCGCGGCTATTGTTAAAGCAAAGCCGGCTGGATCAAAGGGTGTATACGTTAAACGTGTAACTTTGAGCTCTACAATGGGGCCTGGAGTTAAAATAGATACTTCAAATCTATCGGCGTAACTTCCGGTGGAGCTTTAAAATTTTCTGTTGTTTATTCAATAGATTTAGGAGAGGGTATTATTACCTTTCTGACCTGTCCGAGACTGTAGGCGTTGTGTATTTTAATACGTAACTTAATAAGAACTAGCCTACACAGATGGTGAATGGACATTTGAAATCAATTCAGTGATTGAGAATGGCTTAAGCTAAAACTTGGATGGGGGGAGCTGGTTTTCAAGAATTTTCTTGAGAGCTTTATTCAACCGCATAAGTTAGGGGAAGTCTCTCCAGCTTATGTTAAAATGGAGACGATTTGTGAACCGCACTCAAAAAGAAGAACAGGTCGCATCGTTAAAGCAGACTTTCGAGGAGTCAGAGATTGTTGTTGCCACCCATTATTCCGGGATGACGATGCAAGATATGACAGATCTTAGAAGTCGTATGCTTGAAGCGGGCGCAAGTTTCAAGGTCACTAAAAATCGCCTCACGCGTCTCGCCCTGAAAGATACAAATTTTGAATCTTTGACTGATTTGATGACGGGTCCAATCGCTCTCGCTTATTCCACCGACCCGGTGGCTGCGGCAAAGACGACCGTTAACTTTTCTAAGGATAATGAAAAATTGGTTATCTTGGGAGGGGTCTTTAATGGTCAAGCCTTAGATGTTGATGGTGTTAAGAAATTAGCTAAATTAGCATCTTTGGATGAGCTGCGTGCTCAGATCGTTGGCATTATTAATATGCCGGCGACCAGGATCGCAGGTGTGCTATCGGCACCGGCTGGGCAACTGGCTCGTGTAGTTGGTGCATATGGAGCGAAGCGCGACGAGGCTGCTTGAAGCGGCTTGTGTTATTAATAGTTTAAGCCTAAGGAGATATAATCATGGCTGATATTGAAAAAATTGCTGAAGAATTATCTGCTCTAACCGTTATTGAAGCGGCTGAGCTTAGTACTTTGTTAGAAGAAAAATGGGGGGTTTCTGCTGCTGCCCCTGTTGCTGTGGCGGCGGGGCCTGCTGCTGATGGCGGTGGGGAGGCTGCGGCTGAACAGGATGCTTTTCAAGTGATCCTTGCTTCATTTGGCGAGAAGAAAATTAATGTGATTAAGGAAGTTCGAGCAATCACTGGTTTAGGCTTAAAAGAAGCTAAAGATATGGTGGAGGCGGCGCCAACAGCCGTCAAAGAAGACGCAACAAAAGAAGAGGCTGAGCAAATCAAGGTTAAACTTGAAGAAGCTGGTGCTACCGTTGAGATAAAATAGAATTAGTTAACTCTGGGTGGTTGGTTAAAGGATTAGCCACCCAAAGTTAGTTTAAATAGTTGAATATCACATCTACCACGGATGGGTCTGCCACGGCCGAGATAGTGGGTGTGCAGTTCTAGCACTTTTACCAAGTTAATAATGGTAAGGTTGCTATTTTACTTCTCCTCTAGATTGTCTTGGGGAGAAAGTGTTCGTTTTTCTTCCTTTGTGGCTATCGGAAGAATTCCAGAATGTAGTATTTTTTATAGCTACGAGGGCTGCCATGACTGATCGCTCATTTACGGGTCGTAAACGTATCCGAAAATCTTATGGACGTATTCCTAATGTAACACCAATGCCTAACCTCATTGAGGTTCAGAAAAATTCATATGAGAGTTTTTTGCAACGTGAAATTCCCAAGTCAGACCGGACAGATACTGGTCTTCAGGAGGTTTTTCAATCTGTGTTCCCGATTAAAGATTTTTCGGAACGTGGAACACTGGAATTCGTTAATTATGAATTTGAGGAGCCAAAATACGATGTTGAAGAGTGCCAGCAACGGGGTATGACCTATGGAGCTCCGCTAAAAGTTACTCTTCGTTTGGTTGTTTGGGATATTGACGAGGATACTGAAGCTCGTTCCGTTCGTGACATTAAAGAGCAGGTAGTTTACTTGGGTGAAATGCCCTTAATGACCGGCAATGGTACGTTTGTTGTTAATGGTACTGAAAGAGTGATAGTGTCACAGATGCATCGGTCCCCTGGTGTGTTTTTTGATCATGATAAAGGTAAAACTCATTCATCAGGAAAATTTTTGTTTGCCGCTCGTGTTATTCCTTATCGCGGTTCCTGGCTTGATTTTGAATTTGATGCAAAAGATCTTGTTTACGTTCGGATTGATCGTCGTCGCAAATTACCAGTTACGACTATGTTGCTCGGTCTTGACGACGCTGAAACCGCCAAAAAACGCGCAAAATTAGCGGCTGTTGGAGAGGCTCTTGATCCAGCTGAAGCTAAAGGAATGTCACCTGAAGAAATTTTGAAATTTTTTTACGACACTACAGATTATGTGAGGGCTAATAAAGGCTGGAAAATACCTCTTGATCCAGATACTTTGCGCGGTTTAAAACTTGACTATGATTTGCTTAATGCAGGGACCGGGCGCGTTGCCGTGGAAGCGGGTACAAAATTTAGTCCTCGAGTTTTGAATGGTTTGGAGAAGAAGGGGATTACAGAATACATCGCTCCTCACAGCGATATTTTAGGGCGCTTTGCATCTGAGGATATAGTTGATTTAAATTCTGGTCTTGTTTATTTAGAGGCAGGCGATGAAATCACTGAGGAAATTTTAGATGAGTTGGATTCCGCAAAAATTACGAAGGTGCCAACCCTTGCTATTGACCATATCAAAGCTGGTCCGTTTATTCGCAACACTCTTGCCGCTGATAAAAACTCTAACCGTGAGGAAGCCTTACTTGATATTTATAGAGTTATGCGCCCCGGTGAACCTCCAATAATAGAAACTGCTGACACTCTGTTTCAAGGACTATTTTTTGATTCAGATCGCTATGATCTGTCTGCTGTAGGTAGAGTTAAAATGAATTCCCGTCTAGAGCAGGAAACAGAGGATACTGTGCGGGTGTTGCGGCGGGAAGATGTCATGCAAGTTGTCAAAATTCTCGTTGACCTAAAAAATGGTAAAGGCGACATTGATGATATTGATCACCTAGGGAACCGTCGTGTTCGGTCCGTCGGCGAGCTGATGGAGAACCAGTATCGTGTAGGTTTATTGCGAATGGAACGCGCAATCAGGGAAAGGATGAGTTCTGTCGACATTGATACGGTAATGCCGCATGATTTGATAAATGCTAAACCGGCCGCAGCAGCTGTTCGAGAGTTTTTTGGATCGAGCCAGCTTAGCCAATTTATGGATCAGACTAACCCACTCTCAGAAATTACACACAAACGTCGTCTTTCGGCATTGGGGCCAGGGGGGTTGACCCGTGAGCGTGCAGGTTTTGAAGTTCGCGATGTACATCCCACGCACTATGGTCGAATTTGTCCAATTGAAACCCCTGAGGGGCCAAATATTGGTTTGATAAATAGCTTAGCGACCTATGCTCGCGTTAACCAATATGGCTTTATTGAAAGCCCATATCGGAAAGTAAAAAATGGTAAGGTCTCTGATGAGGTGATTTATCTGTCTGCAATGGATGAAGGGCGCTATGCGATAGCCCAGGCCAATGAATCGATAGATAAAACAGGCAAATTTGAACGTGATTTAATTACCTGTCGCCAGGCTGGTGAGGTTTTAATGGTTGCATCAGATGAAGTCGACCTCGCAGATGTTTCTCCAAAACAGCTTGTATCTGTGGCAGCGGCATTAATTCCGTTCTTAGAAAATGATGATGCAAATAGGGCGTTAATGGGTTCTAACATGCAACGCCAAGCTGTGCCATTAATTCGAGCTGAAGCACCGCTAGTTGGAACTGGAATGGAAGAGATAGTAGCGCGGGATTCTGGAGCGACCATAATTGTTAAGCGTCCCGGGGTAGTCGATCAAATAGATGGAACACGGATTGTGATTCATTCTGACGAAGATGAAGACAATAGTTCGGCGCCTGGGGTCGACATTTATACGTTACAAAAATTCCAGAGGTCGAACCAGAATACGTGTATAAACCAACGCCCGCTTGTTAAGGTGGGTGATCACGTTGTACCAGGTGATATTATTGCTGATGGCCCTTCAACAGAAATTGGAGAGTTGGCGCTTGGACGTAATGTGCTTGTCGCCTTTATGCCTTGGAATGGCTATAACTTTGAAGATTCAATATTAATATCCGAGCGCATAGTAAGAGAGGATGTCTTTACTTCAATACATATCGAAGAGTTTGAGGTTATGGCCCGGGATACTAAGCTTGGTCAAGAAGAGATAACTCGCGATATTCCTAATGTCGGAGAAGAAGCTCTTAAGAATATGGATGAGGCTGGGATTGTGTATATTGGCGCTGAAGTCCAACCAAGTGATATTCTCGTTGGCAAGGTGACGCCAAAGGGAGAGTCACCAATGACGCCGGAAGAGAAACTTCTTAGGGCAATCTTTGGCGAGAAGGCCTCTGATGTTCGAGATACCTCTCTTCGTTTGCCCCCGGGTGTTGCAGGTACTGTAGTCGAGGTTCGAGTATTCTCTAGGCGTGGTGTTGATAAAGATGAACGTGCTTTAACGATTGAGCGTGCAGAGATTGAGCGTCTTGCTAAAGATAGAGATGATGAGATTGCAATTTTAGAGAGAAGTTTTCATTCACGAATACGCGAGAGACTTTTAAATAAGAAAATTGTAGGTGGACCTAAAGGACTTACCGAAGGTACCAAAGTTACTGAGGAAGTTCTCGAAAAACTTACAGCAGGTCAGATGCTCCAGATCGTAATTTCAGGCGATAAAGTAATGAGCGAGATTGAGGGTTTAAAAAAACAACTTGAGGAAGCGGTTGGCGAGTTTCAAAATAGGTTTGCTGATAAAGTTGATAAATTGGAACGTGGTGACGAACTGCAACCTGGTGTAATGAAGATGGTCAAGGTCTTTGTGGCCGTGAAGCGTAAATTACAGCCGGGAGATAAAATGGCTGGGCGTCATGGTAACAAAGGTGTAATTTCTCGAATTATGCCAATTGAAGACATGCCATCCCTTGAGGATGGAACGGCTGTGGATATTGTCTTGAATCCATTAGGGGTTCCATCTCGGATGAATGTAGGTCAAATACTGGAAACTCACTTGGGTTGGGCCTGCGCTGGCTTGGGTCGCCAAGTAGGGGATGCTCTTGAGGCTATGAACCAAGGTAAAGCATCAATAGCTGATCTTCGCGATAAGCTTAAATACGCTTATGGTGATGAAACATATAATGATGACATTGCTGATATGGACGATGGTGCTATTATCGAACTTTCCAAAAATGTTACAAATGGAATTCCTATTGCTACGCCGGTTTTTGATGGGGCAAATGAGGTAGATATTACGGATGCCCTTAACCGTGCTGGTGTTAATTCATCGGGTCAAGTCAAGCTGTTTGATGGGAGAACAGGTGAGTACTTTGATCGAGAGGTTACGGTAGGTTATGTTTATATCCTAAAGCTCCATCATTTGGTTGATGATAAAATTCATGCGCGGTCAATTGGGCCGTATAGTTTAGTAACCCAGCAACCTCTCGGTGGTAAGGCCCAATTTGGAGGTCAAAGATTTGGAGAAATGGAGGTTTGGGCTCTAGAGGCTTACGGTGCTGCATACACCCTTCAAGAAATGCTGACTGTAAAGTCGGACGATGTTTCAGGCAGAACCAAGGTCTATGAAGCCGTTGTCCGAGGAGATGACTCGTTTGAAGCGGGAATTCCAGAAAGTTTTAATGTGTTGGTGAAAGAGCTGCATTCACTTGGCTTAAATGTTGAACTGAAACAACGTAATTTATAGGTCAGTCTAGACTATAACGGTTTAAAGGAGATTATCCATGAATGAGTTAATGCGAATTTTCGAACCAGCTCAAGGAACTCAACGTTTCGATCAAATTATGATTAGTATAGCGAGCCCGGAGCGGATCCGTTCTTGGTCCTTTGGTGAGATTAAAAAGCCGGAAACTATTAATTATCGGACATTTAAACCAGAGAAAGACGGTCTTTTTTGTGCGCGTATTTTTGGACCAATCAAAGATTATGAATGCCTATGCGGTAAATATAAGCGCATGAAGTACAAAGGGATTGTTTGCGAAAAATGTGGTGTTGAAGTGACACTTACCAAGGTGCGCCGTGATCGTATGGGCCACATTGAATTAGCTGCTCCTGCGGCTCATATCTGGTTTATGAAGTCATTACCTTCGCGCACAGGTCTGATGCTTGATATGACCTTGAAGGAATTAGAGCGCGTACTTTATTTTGAGAAATATGTTGTCGTTGAGCCTGGTTTAACCCCTTTACTCGAAAAGCAGTTATTGACCGAAGATGAATACCAAGATGCAGTTGACGAGTACGGTGAGGATAGTTTTCAAGCGGGTATAGGTGCTGAAGTTATCCGTGATATGCTGAAAGAAATTGATCTGGAAAGTCAGCTTGAAACGCTCAAGGTCGAGTTAAAAGAAACTAACTCTGAAGCTAAACGTAAGAAATTTGTGAAGCGTCTTAAGTTGGTTGAAGCCTTTATAAGTTCGGGTGCAAGGCCCGAATGGATGATTATGGAAGCCGTGCCGGTTATTCCACCAGAGTTACGTCCACTGGTTCCTTTGGATGGAGGTAGGTTTGCCACATCCGACTTAAATGATCTTTATCGCCGTGTCATAAACAGAAATAATCGTTTAAAGCGATTGATTGAATTACGTGCACCAGAAATAATAGTGCGTAATGAAAAACGAATGTTACAGGAATCAGTAGATGCATTGTTTGATAATGGCCGAAGGGGTCGAGCCATTACGGGCGCAAATAAGCGACCCTTAAAATCTCTGTCCGATATGCTTAAGGGGAAACAGGGCCGTTTTCGTCAGAATTTACTCGGAAAGAGAGTTGATTACTCTGGACGATCCGTAATTGTAGTTGGCCCTGAGTTAATGCTCCATCAATGTGGATTGCCGAAGAAGATGGCACTCGAGTTGTTCAAACCTTTTGTCTATTCAAGATTAGAGAAGTACGGTATGGCGACGACAATCAAAGCTGCAAAGCGTATGGTGGAAAAAGAACGACCTGAAATATGGGATATATTGGAAGAAGTAATTCGAGAGCACCCCGTGATGCTAAACCGAGCGCCAACACTTCATCGGTTGGGTATACAAGCTTTTGAACCGTTGCTTATAGAAGGTAAGGCTATTCAGCTTCATCCTTTAGTTTGTACGGCCTTTAACGCTGACTTTGATGGTGATCAAATGGCCGTTCACGTGCCCTTGTCGCTTGAGGCTCAACTTGAAGCTCGCGTTTTAATGATGTCTACAAATAATATTTTGAGCCCAGCTAACGGTAAGCCCATTATTGTTCCCTCTCAAGATATTGTTCTTGGTTTATACTATATGACCATGGAGCGTGAGGGCGAGACTGGCGAAGGTATGATTTTAGCTGGTAGTGAAGAAATTGAACATGCTTTAAATGAAAAGGTTGTCAGTCTGCATTCGAAGATTGTGACGCGCTATGAGACGGTAGATTCAGACGGAAAACCTATAATTTTACGAGTTGAATCAACACCGGGTCGAATGCTGCTCGCTGAACTTCTACCGCGTCACCCAAAAGTGCCTTTTGAGCTAGTTAATAGATTGCTAACCAAAAAAGATGTTTCTCATGTTATAGATGAGGTTTATCGCCATTGTGGTCAGAAAGAAACGGTTATTTTTGCTGATCAAATTATGGGGCTTGGTTTCCGTAATGCGTGTAAATCAGGCATTTCTTTTGGTAAGGATGATTTGATTATTCCAAAGGAAAAAAAGAAACTTGTTAGTGATACTGAAAAGCTTGTCGAGTCTTACGAGCGTCAATATTTAGATGGGCTGATCACGCGAGGTGAAAAATATAATAAAGCAGTTGATGCGTGGTCACGTTGTACAGATCTTGTTGCGGATGCGATGATGGCTGAAATTCAGAAAATTGAACCCAATGTGCCGGTCAACTCGGTTTATATGATGTCTGATTCTGGGGCTCGAGGTTCTGCTGCTCAAATGAAACAATTGGCTGGTATGCGAGGCTTAATGGCCAAACCTTCAGGCGAAATTATTGAGACGCCGATTATATCAAACTTTAAAGAAGGACTATCGGTTCTTGAGTACTTTAATTCTACCCATGGAGCACGCAAGGGTTTGGCTGATACCGCGCTTAAGACGGCTAATTCAGGATACCTAACCCGTCGCTTAGTAGATGTTGCGCAGGACTGCATCATAAATGAGTTTGATTGTAAAACCAAAGAAAGCATTACCGTTAATGCCGTTATTGAGGGTGGAGATGTGATTGTGTCCTTGGGCGATCGCGTGCTTGGACGAACTGTTGCAGAAGATGTTATCAACCCTGAAACTGGTACAGTGATGGTAAAACGCAATAAATTACTAGATGAGGTCGATTGTGAGGCTCTTGATAGAGTGGAGATTGAATCCGTCCGTATCCGATCGGTTTTAACTTGTGAAACTAAGTCTGGTGTGTGCGGTGCATGTTACGGCAGAGACCTAGCGCGCGGCACACCTGTCAATATGGGTGAAGCTGTTGGAGTTATCGCAGCTCAATCTATTGGTGAGCCTGGAACTCAACTGACTATGCGTACATTCCATATTGGAGGAGCAGCGCAACGTGGTGCGGAACAATCCGCAATTGAGGCTAGTTCAGATTCTGAGGTAAAATTGCTTAATTGTAGCGTTGTTAAAAATAGCTCTAAGGTCAACATTGTAATGACGCGTAATGCTGAAATACTTTTGATCGATGGCAAAGACCGGGAACGTGCACGTCATCGTATTCCATACGGCTCTAAGTTGCTGACTAAAGATAAGAAAATGGTAAAACGTGGCGACAAATTAGCGGAGTGGGATCCTTATACCTTACCAATTATTACTGAGAAGGAAGGTGTCGTTAACTACGTTGATCTGGATGAAGGCGTTACTATGCGTGAAGCCGTTGATGATGCAACTGGGATTGCTAGTCGCGTTGTCATAGATTGGAAGCAGCAGCCAAAGGCGGTTGACCTGCGGCCTCGTATTACCCTAAGAGACGCTAAAGGTGATGTTGTTTTGTTAGGTAATGGTATCGAAGCACGGAGCTTGTTATCAGTGGATGCTATTTTGTCCGTCGAAAATGGTCAAAAAGTGAATGCTGGTGACGTGTTAGCCCGTATTCCTCGGGAAGGTTCAAAAACTAGAGATATTACGGGTGGACTTCCACGTGTTGCCGAACTTTTTGAGGCCCGAATACCCAAAGATCATGCAATTATCAGTGAAAATGAAGGTCGTATTGAATTTGGTAAGGATTATAAAAATAAGCGGCGGATTGTTGTCGTCCCTGATGACAAGGAACTCGAGCCGATGGAGTATATGATACCGAAAGGTAAGCACATTAGTGTTCAGGAGGGTGATTATGTTACTCGTGGTGATCCACTGATGGACGGTAATCCTGTACCCCATGACATACTGAAGGTCATGGGTATTGAGGCCTTGGCAAACTATCTGATAGATGAAATTCAAAATGTTTATCGCCTTCAAGGGGTAAGGATTGATGACAAGCATATTGAGGTTATTTCAAGGCAAATGTTGCAGAAAGTTGAAGTAACAGACGGCGGTGATACAACCTATCTCGTTGGCGAACTCATCGATCGGATTGAATTTGAAACTGAAAATGAGCGTGTTAAATCTACGAAGGGTAAAGTTGCAGTAGGTACGACGGTCTTGCAAGGTATTACTAAGGCTAGTCTGCAAACATCATCTTTTATTTCGGCCGCATCTTTCCAAGAAACAACGCGGGTGCTAACTGAAGCTGCTGTTTCTGGAAAACGTGATAACTTGATTGGTCTGAAAGAAAACGTAATTGTTGGACGTTTGATACCGGCTGGGACAGGTTCTGTAATGAATAACTTTCGCCAATTAGCGGCTGATCGTGATAAGAAACTTGTTGGTCCAGAAGAGGAGCTGGTTGTAATAGAAGATGCGAGCACCTCGACGGAAGACGCAATCGTTGAAGTAGGTAGCTAAATAATTCAAGGATAAGGTATGGATTTTCTTTAAGTTTAATTAATATTGGATTCGCGTTTTATCAGATGCGATCCTCTACCAAGAGGGTCGCATAGTAAAATTCAGATAGTAAATTCGGTTTCTCCTATTTTTGTTTTCCTA
>CAJQSN010000082.1 GCA_905614355.1 uncultured Rhodospirillales bacterium
GCATTATGGCAAAATTCCACAATAAAAAGTATAAGTCGGATCAATGAACTCACTTATTTGGAAATTTGTTAATGCCTATTGCTTATGAAGAACTCGATCAGGTTAAGGCAAACTTTGTCCCCCTATCACCCCTGAGTTTTATTGAGCGCACTGCCAAAGTCTATCCTGATCGCCTCTCTGTTATCCACGGCGAGCGGCGCTACACCTGGTCTCAGACTTATGCGCGCACGCGCCAGCTAGCTAGCGCATTAAAAAAAATTGGCATCGGTAAAGGTGATACAGTAGCCATTATGGGTGCAAATACCCCTGAAACTTATGAAGCTCATTTTGGTGTGCCAATGACAGGTGCAGTCTTAAATACTCTAAATATCAGACTAGATGCTGCAACAATTTCTTTTATTCTTGACCACGGAGAAGCTAAAGTTTTACTGACTGATCGAGAATTTTCACCCATTATAAAAAAAGCTCTTAAAAAATGTTCTTCAAAACCACTTGTCATTGATATTAATGATGCGTTAGTCAGCGGCGGTGAACTAATAGGCAAAATGGATTACGAGGCCTTTATCAATTCTGGAGATCACGAATACGACTGGCAATTACCGGAAGATGAGTGGCAGGCTTTATCCCTAAACTACACATCAGGTACTACAGGGAATCCCAAAGGTGTCGTCTACAGTCATCGTGGTGCCTACATGAACTCTATTGGCAATGCCATGGCTTGGGATTTAAACCAAGGCCCAATCTATCTTTGGACACTACCGATGTTTCACTGTAACGGGTGGTGTTTCCCGTGGACCATTGCGGCTTATGGGGGAACCAATGTTTGCCTTCGTAACGTTAGCGCCAAAGGAATTTACGATGCGATAGCAGAACACAGAATAGATCATTTTTGCGGCGCGCCAATTGTTTTAGGCATGGTAGTAAATTCTGCTAAAGCAGAAATAAAGCCTTTCGATTATACTATCGAAGTGATGACCGCAGGCGCCCCTCCACCTTCTGCCATTTTACAAAAAATTAGCAAAGCTGGCTTTCGCGTAACCCATACCTATGGCCTGACTGAAACCTATGGCCCGGCGACTGTATGTGCATGGCAGGACGCGTGGGATGAACTACGAGACGAGGAAAAAGCGGCGATGAATGCTCGGCAGGGTGTTAACTACGCCATACTGGACAAACTGAATGTGATTAACCCGAATACGATGCAGCCGGTTCCTCCTGACGGAGAAACCATGGGAGAAGTAATGTTCAGAGGCAATAACGTTATGAAGGGTTACCTAAAGAACCCCAAAGCAACTGAAGCAGCAACTGATAACGGATGGTTCCACTCGGGGGACCTCGGCGTCATGCATCCTGATGGTTATATCCAACTAAAAGACCGCTCCAAGGATATTATAATCTCAGGTGGCGAGAATATTTCTTCAATCGAAGTAGAGGATACACTTTATAAGCATCCGTCTGTGTTAGCTGCGGCAGTCGTAGCAAAGGAAGATGAGAAATGGGGTGAAACACCATGCGCCTTTATTGAACTAAAACCAGATACAAGCACCGTAACCGAGGAGCAAATTATAAGTTTTTGCCGTGATAATCTAGCTCACTTTAAATGCCCAAGACATGTCATTTTTGGAGACCTGCCAAAAACCTCAACTGGGAAAATCCAAAAATTCATATTACGTGATCGCACTAAAGAGTAAATGTAGATGACTAAAAAAAATAAACGCGTCTTAATTGCTGGTGCCGGTCCTGTTGGACTGATAGCAGCACTAAAGCTTTCCCAGGCTGGCATTCCGGTAACTGTTTTAGAAAAAGAAAACCAACTGTTGGATGACCCGCGCGCGGCAACAACTCATCCCGCAACTCTTGAAATGCTTGATGAAATTGGGATGGCTGACGAAGCGGAAAAACAGGGCCTTGTCTGTGATGAATTTTATTTTTGGGATCGGCCAAAAAACGAAATTATTGCCAAATTTAATCATCGCCTTTTAGCAAGCGAAACCAAATTCCCATACGTTGTTCAATGTGAACAATTCAAACTCGCTAAGCTTGCACTTTCGAAGCTTAAGAATTACTCAGATTCATCTGTCTTGTTCGCCCATGAAGTTATAGGCGTAGAACAAGACACGGACAAAGTCACTCTTATTGTAAATGGTCCTAATGGCGAAGAAGCCGCAACGGGTTCCTTTTTAATCGGATGCGATGGTGGGCGAAGTATAATTCGAAAATCTAGTAACATAGACTTTGAAGGCTTTACTTATCCAGAACGTTTTGTTGTATATTCAACGCCATTCGACTTTGAAGCGGCCCGCGGGTGCTGTTACAGGAACTATTATGCGGATCCAGATGAATGGAGCAATTTATTCAAAGTTTCAGGAGACGGACCACCAGGACTTTGGAGGGCAGTATTTCCCACTGATATGTCACAAGCTGATGAAGAAGTCATGAGCGATAAAGCGGTACAACTCCGTATGCAGAAGTTCTTTCCAAAAGACAGTGACTATGAAATTACGCATCGTAACGTTTATACTATTAATCAACGCGTGGCCAAAAAATTTAGGCACGGACGAGTTTTACTGGCGGGGGATGCCGCTCACCTTAATAATTCCATTGGCGGGATGGGCCTTAATGGCGGTATACATGACGCAATCAACGCAGCCGATAAAATTATAAAAATCTGGCAAGGTGAAGCAGATGAAACTAGCCTCGACATTTATGATATTCAACGTCGCACCACAACTCATGAGTTTACGCAGGCGCAAACTATCGCCAATAAAAAACGTCTTGAAGCAAAGGACGCTCAAACCCGCAAAGAAAATTTAGCGGAACTAAAAGAGATGGCCCTCGATCCAACGCGTGCCAAAAAATTTATGATGGGTACTTCTATGTTGTCGGCAGTCCGTCGTGCCGCTACATTAGGTTAACAATTAACTGGGGAATTTTTATGGGCGATCTTGACGTATACGAAAAACAGAATTTTGGTAATTTAAGTGGTATTGGGGAAAGCCCGGCTCTGCTAATTGTTGATTTTGTTAATGGTTTTACTGATCCCGAGAAATTTGGGGGGGGTAATATTCAAGATGCAATATATAAAACGGTAGATTTGCTTGCCTTTGCTAGGGCCCACAACATGCCAGTCGCAATGACACGTGTCGTTTATTCAGATGATGGTTCTGACAATGGTATTTTTTGCGAAAAGGCACCAGGGTTAAAAGGTTTGACCGAAGATGCCCCAATTAGCCAAATAGTTGATGAACTCGCACCAATTAAAGGCGAGTATGTTGTTCGTAAAACTCAACCTTCAGGTTTTTTTGGTACTAACCTAGCAGGTTGGTATAATAGTAAAGGTGTGGATACAGTGCTAGTTACTGGATGCACAACTTCAGGTTGCGTACGAGCATCCGTCATCGACGCCATGAGCTATAATTTTCGAACAGTTATTGTAACCGACGGTGTTGGGGACCGAGCGATTGGTCCCCATGAAGCAAACCTATTTGATATGGGCCAAAAGTATGGTGATCTAATGTCGGTCAGTGAAATAATTTCAGTAATTTCGAATAAAAATTAGATCCTTAGATCAAAATAAGTCAAAGTGGACCACACTGGAAAATCAAATTGATGCAGCTTAGTTCTAATCTGCCTTGGTGCCTACTATCCCTGCACGCATGTCTTTACACGTAAAAAACCTGCAGTCTTCATCTGGTCCAACTGTTACTGAATGGACTACGTTTGCTGGAAAATAAGCTAAGCCACCGGGCCCGGCCAACGATTTTTGTCCATCCACCATTATTTCTAAATCTCCCTGTAAAATATATACCCATTGTTCATTAGCGTGAAAATGAGGCTCCGATCCCTGCCCAGCGGGAAGTGTCATTACACCTACTTGTGTTAACTCTCCCTCAACAACAGGTCCAAAAGTCTCAGAATATTCCGGCCCGGCCATTAATCCCTCGAGCTTATCAACCTCAAATACGTATTCGCCTTTCCCCGCCTTGTACGCACCCTCTGTCTTTGTATCACTCATAATATATTCCTTTTATTTGAATATGAAGGCGTATTAAAGTCCTACGCACAATTTATTTGCAACCTTATTTTGATACATCCTTGTCATAATTCTTTCATACTAGCATCCGATTCGATACAAAAATTAGTGGGGAGGCTTGAAATCCTAAAGGAGTAAAAGTACTAATAGCACGCGGCTCGGATAATCATGATAACAGCATATTTGAAGATGGTAATGTTTAAATAGTACCCGGACACAAAAAAATATCCTGTTAAACGGTTGGAGATGAAATTGAAATTAGAGTAATTAAAGAGGCGACCACCCCATATGAAAACGGTTAAGAGATAAAATAATGAAAAAACTAATAGTCATAACCTTGTTGGCTTTTATCAGTCCTACTCATGCTAATGAAGCCCCCAATTTTTTTGAACTCGCAAATACCTATACTGTTAAAATTAAAACCAGAATTAAGTACCCGTTCATTAAAGACAGTAAGGGATCACATCGAGGTGCAGGATTTCTGATAGATAAGGCGTCAGGTTGGATAGTGACTAATGCACATGTCTCCTCACGTAATCCCGAAAGTCTTGAAATTGCCTTTAAAGGAGAGAAGTTTGTCGATGCAAAACTAGTTTATGTCGACATGCTTTTGGATCTGGCAATTATCAAGATAACTCCTGATAAAATTCCAATAAAAGCCACAGAGGCAAAGCTCGACTGTGTAAACAAACCTGTAGTTGGAAGACCAGTCGGAGCTTTTGGTCATCCTTTCTCGCTTTCTTTCTCTGGCACACGTGGCATTATATCTGGTGAAAAATATAGATGGGGCAGAGTTTGGGTGCAGACAGATGCGCCTATCAATAGCGGCAACTCAGGAGGTCCCTTAATTAGTTTAACCTCTGGGAAAGTTGTTGGCATTAGTTCAGCCACCCTTTCAAAAAGTCGGAGTGAAGGTCTGAACTTTGCCGTGCCGATGACCCATGCCTGTAAAGTTATCAAACTGCTCAAGAGAGGTATGGACCCGACACCGCCTTATATACCTGTGAGCTTTGCTTACGATGATGACAATGATAGTGAATTAATTGCCGCGGTTATTTATAAAAACCAGCCAACATCATGGCCCCTTAAAATTGGTGATCGACTAATTTCTCTCGCCAACACACCGAAAGAGGTATTCAAAAATCAGGCTATGCTAGTTCACCAGCTTCGAGGAGTTCGAGGCAAGGTGGATGTTGCAATTGACCGAGGGGGTAAAAAAAAGATTATTTCAATCATGAATACGCCCCGTACAAGTTTAATGAAACGAATTGGCGTACATGTCTCTGGCATTGTGATTGCTCCTGAAAGTTTTAGAGATGATGAAGAAGCCAATCCAAATGGGCTCGCACTCATTCAGGATGTCGCCCGTGCATCAATAGGGATGTCAGCAGGTATTAAAGCATATGATCTTTTGATTTCCATTGATGGCAAGACCATAAGTAAGCCTGCCATAATATGTCGATATTTAAAGATGGCAGAGAACGCAAAAAGAAAGATTAAGCTCATCACCAAAGAATACGACTGGTCTTACCGCTCACATTCAAGATATCATGCCTATGAAATCAAGGTTAAGGATGTGAGGCTTGTTGGACCAGAAGCACCTGAAGCGTGTGGATAATCAATCATATTATCACAGATAAGCCTGTCCAAATCTCTTATTAAATTGCTATACTCACAATATGAAAAATCTAATCATAATGTCCGCACTCTTATTTTCATTAATGTTCTCAGCTACCAGTTTTGCCCGGTGGACAAATATAATCAGAAATCATGGTGGAACCACCTTCTATCTCGATGTTTTAAGAATAGCAAAAAATGATAGGTACGTTTATTTTTGGGAATTGATTGATTATCTGAAACCAACCGAAAATGGCGTTTTGTCTCACCAAGTGTTTGCGCAAGGTGACTGCAAACTAATTAAGAAGAGAACAGTCAGTTTTTCCAGTTACAAAAAACCGATGGGTGCAGGGAATGGCGTACCTTATGAGCCTAAAAACTCAAAATGGGTGAAACCTTCTCCTGGATCAGCCATGGAAACCATGGTGAAATCAGCTTGTGCGCTTGCAAGGTAATGGTGATCGAATAAATTATTAAAATATTCTTATACGCATTTACCTTTAATTAAAAATAAGGTACAAATTATATTCCTTTTAACATAGCAATATCTACGAATTTTACCTCACTAACTCAGTAACGAGTTAGAAATTTAACAAAACCCGCGGCCACTAATGTGACCGCGGGTTTTGTCTATTTAAACCATGTTTGAATTCAGATAAGTCGTTCACATACAGGTCTTTCTATGACAGAATATTATCATTGAAAATTAATCACGTCATTATGCCTAATATTGACCGTGTTATTTAGCAGTATAGGATTGAGTTACTTTTAGATTGATGATCAATAGTAATAATTTTGAGGTAATCATGCGATTTTACGAAACATTAAAAGGAACAATAATTGTAGGCTTTGGGTTTGGTTCTCCATGTTTGATTATTTGGTTTCTTTTTGAACGATTAGAGATTTTTCTGAGAGAGGGTTACAATCCAACATTCCAATTAGTCACATTCATCCCAGGAAAGGGTTTAAATGAGTGGGAAAGCATTAAATCAATCTATGACTATATTTCATCCACATCGATATTTCAATGGGATATGGTTACCGCAATTGTCGGTTGGGTTCAATTCATCTATGGCTTCATTTTACATTTACCAATAGAGTTATGGATACTTGTGTGTTGGCCCATATTGAGTTGGATCGGTTTTAAAATTTCGAATTTTATAAAGAGATAGATATCACGGGTATATTAAGCACACTACAGCATACTCGGACTGTTTCGTGACGTGTCCTTACATTTAGGTGGCTTCCACCAAACCTAAAATAAAATTTTTCACAGACATCATGAAGGCTGCCTCGTCCGGACTTGCAGCTTCCAATAATTTATCCGCCTCTTTAACCGCGGCATGGATAGTTCGCCAGGGAACATCTGGATCTTTGGTTGATAACCTTTTAATGACCCATGCATCAAGGTCTTGGCGTACTGATCCTGATAAAAGATCAGGTTGCTCAAAATAAATCTGCCGTCGTGCCATTTCACGCAATCTTGGATCATTCAACTGCTTAGCAAGTACCAGTTTTTCTTCCCAATTTCCCGACTGAAAATCAGCCATAAGTGACATATCGGCATCTGAAGAAAAGCCACCAAATATTCTTTTTTCAACGTAAGGGGAAGGGTCCATGTCATCATAACGACGGGCAAGAGCACAGCCAACGCGTTCTTTAAACTCTCTATTATCTCGAATTTGTGCCAATCTTCTCTCAATCTCATCTGAAGTTATATCTTCGGGTATAGTATTTTGAGGCATTAACTCCCTTGGCATCAGGATTGGCTGACTGTTGGATTTGAAAGTTCGAATTGGCTTGTCTTTGCCATTTAATACATTAACAAGCTCATCGACAGACAAATTAATATAATCTTCGGGTATAAATGATAAATCAAAGGCTGCAAACTCAGCATTATAATTTGGGTTTGATCCGCAGTGAGTGAGCAACCAGCTATGGGCCTCACCAAAATAGACATCGGCTCCAACAAACACCTCATTTTGATTAATAAAGTATAAAACATTCTGTTTACTTCTAAGGTTGAGCATATTTTGCCATATTCCAGGGGTACGATCCTTCATTAGCTTCGACATATAAATAGTTGCCTCAACGTCAGAGATGGCTTCATGTGCATTATCATGAATAAAACCATTAGCCGGTGCGAGAGTATCGAGCTTAAAAGTTGGTCTTCCTTTTTTGTTAAGCGGCACAGCAATGGTATTTCGTGCGAAAATACTTGTAGCGCGAAGCATACGCATAACGTCACCACGAGAATTACCACCAGTATTAGTTAAGTAGATTGGTTGTAATGTCTGATAGAATGCCTGACGCATTAAATTTTCATCAAAAGAAATAGAGTTGTATCCAAAGAAAGTGGCCGGCGACCACTCTCTCATCTTTTTACATATCAGTTGCATGGCTTCAAAATACGACGGCAGGGAAGGATCAGCTAACATAAAGGGTGTAACGCGTGTTACCTGCATAGCGCCTGGAGATGGAACAACATGCGGCATCAATCTACAACGGATTTCAAAACGATCCAATTCATTCATCTTATCGTCTGTTTTAATAGCCCCAAATTGCACAATCTGATCAAAGAAAATGTCAGTTCCGGTCGTCTCAGTATCATAAAAAATAAATGTCATAGCCAAACACCTATATGAAATTATTTCGGATAGAAAAGCTCACATTCAAAGCTCATCTCCCCCCGATCTCCCCCCGACGACATCGCGAACCTCAGCCACCATTGCAGGCTGTGTAAAATCTCCGCCTAGGCCACCTAATGCAATTGGATATCTTATTTAAAGAAGATCGCAGACTGGTATCCTTATCATTTAGCTCTCCTATATTTTTTACAATAAGGATTTCAATGAAACCATCAAAATAAAATATATTTCACCACGACTTCAGGTTAAATTAAAGACAAGAACTACATCTTTTGAATTACTACCAACCGTAAAATTAGGCTGCAGTTCGAATTTCTCCGACCGCGTTGTCTACAGTTAAAAGCATCTCATAAAATTGAATTTCAGGCTCAGCACCGTAAAGCTCTATAATTCGCTCACGCCACTCCCCACCATAATAAATTTTTTCAGCGGCTTCCCGTGTTTCCCATAAATAAATTCCAGCCCCCTTACCTTTTTCACTAAAACAGAAATATTTCTGAATAAGCCCGTCCATACTCTGGTAAAGTGGCGCAATTTTTTTAAAAGTTTCTGATGCCTTTTGACGATCTACATCGGAAGGCAAGTCAAATTGAACAACTGCTGTTATCATACAAACATCCTTTCCATTAAACCAAACGCACAGTACTCCCTGCCCGCGTAGTCTGTCATCCCAATTAATCATTATATTTCACTAGTCAATTGTTAATCCCACAAAAGTTCTTACATAAAGTGCGCTTCACAATGACTAAGATCGCACTTGGTGAATTTAAAAAAAGCGCAAAAGATATCAGAGCCTTTTTGAGAAAATACCCGAAACAACCAAAAGAAAAATAGTTTGTGTTTACTTTAAGACCAATATTTTTGCCAAGACTATGCAACCCTGCTACAATCTAATAAATAATTTTTTTTTGGGAGATAAGCTGATGGTAAATAACATTTCTAAAGTCATGCTAGCTGCAGTTATTGTTAGTGGTACGATGTATAGCGGCGTACTATCAACTCAGCCAGCTAAAGCAGAAACAAATATTCTATTCAACCGATTTGTGCCAGCCAAGCACCCTTTCAATGTTGGTATGTTTGTTCCATGGGCTAAAGACGTGATGAGGGCGACAAATGGTAGGGTCAAAGTTAACTTTACCTCGGCATCTCTGGCTCCACCTCCAAAGCAGTGGAATATGGTATCAAAGGGTATCGCCGATGCGGCAATGCTTGCAAACAGTTTTGAACGCAACCGATTAAAATTACAATCCATTAGCCAAATTCCTTTTAGTGTTTCGTCGGCATCTATTCGGGGTATAGCTCTCTGGCGAACACAAAAAAAATATTTTGATAGCGCGAATGAATATAAAGGTATGAAGGCTTTAGGCGTTTGGACCATATCGGGTGCAAATTTTTATCATACAAAAAAGCCTATTACAGCCGTCTCTGACTTGAAAAGAGAGAAGATGTGGGCAATCGCAGGCATACCTAATAGAATGATGACTAAGCTGGGTGCAGTCGTTGTGTCGGTACCGGGTGTAAAGATGTTTAATGTTGTATCTAAAGGCGTCGTTAACGGAACAGTAACATCGTCATATACTTTACTGGCTTTTAAATTGATGCCTTACATCAAGCATATCACACTTCTCCCTGGTGGAATGAACGCAAATACCTTTACTTTCCTATTCTCAAAAAAGAAGTGGGACAAACTATCAAGACAGGATAAAGATGCCATTTCCAGTGTTTCAGGTGAGCGCATAGCAAAAAATGCAGGTGACATGGTTGACAAACTTGATGCTAAAGCTCTTGGTCTCGCAAAAAAGAAGGGTATTAAAATCATAAAAGCTGGATCGGCTTTTGTTTCTGATATGAAACAACGACTTGCCTTTGTAGAATCAAACTGGCTGGCTGCCGCCAAGGAGCGCGGTATTGATGGGCCTGCTGCATTAGCATATTTTAGATCTGAACTTAAATGAATAACCACTTTTAAATAATGAGTATTCTGAGTAAATTGGGCGTCGGAAGCGACGCCCGTTCTTCCCTAAGAAGACATTTTTCAAATGAAGTGGGGCTTTACTTAGCGTTAAAAATATTTGTCGCGATCATATTATTTGCGATGGCCGCACTTACGTTTGTAGATGTTGTTGGACGGTATATTTTTAGCGCACCAATCCCGGGAACATTTGAGACGGTAGGCCTTTTAATGGGTTTAGTAACTTTTTCGGCTTTACCACTCGTCACGAGAGCTGGAAATCATATTACAGTCGATTTATTTGATAGTTTTATCAAGGGTAAATTCCGTAAGATCCAACAACTCCTAATTTTAATTGGGTGTACGACCGTACTCGGTTTTTTCGCTGAACGTCTAATAG
>CAJQSN010000083.1 GCA_905614355.1 uncultured Rhodospirillales bacterium
CTCATTTTAATTAAAGGCGTTTTGCCGACGGCATCTCTAAAACCTTCGTGGATGTACATTTTGTCTCACTTATTGTGGTTGGGGATAGACTACTTCTATACAGATTAACGGGGTGATCAAGCTGGATCAAGTTCTTCTCGTAATGAAAATTCTCTTTTAAGATATATTTGGATAATAGATGAACTTACAGCATAAAGCTATTACTAGGATATTAATTTTTATTAACGGTATTTAAATACGGAAAACTCGTAAGGCCATTCTCCTTCGGTATTGGCTCGGCGCATTAGCCAACGTTGTTATGATCGAACGGGTCGCACCTGTGCATACCTGACCGATTGTTCCATATTACTAAATCGCTAAGTAGCCATTCTTGTACCTAGATAAAAATTTCATTTTTGGTAGTCTGGTTAAATAGATTTATGTTGATTTTAAGCTCGTTTACTAGCATAAGCTCATTTTTTAATTAATGAATTGAACTTGGTATAAAATGAACATTACAGTCGAAAAGTTATACGAAATGAGAATTAATAATGAACCTCACACGCTGTTAGATATTCGTGAAGTTCATGAATTAGAGGTATGTTCAATTAATGGTAGCATTGATATACCAATGAATACACTACCAGAAAATATTGAAAAATTGTCAAAAGAGGGGCCGTTAGTTGTAATGTGCCATATTGGAGGGCGGTCTGCCCAAGTCGTTAACTGGCTTATTCAAAATGGCTATAATAATGCTTTAAATTTAGAGGGTGGTATTTCAGCTTGGGCGCAAACTATTGATTCTGAGATGGCGCAATACTAGGCCCGAATTAGATCAATGGCTTGTCGTGGGAATGGGTTTGTGCAGAGTTTTAAGAATCACAGTTGGGTATTGTAACAAGCTAATTAAAACCACCGTTTATTGGCTGTTTAAGCAGAGGAGTGATAGCATTTCTCGTCTCGTGAACCCTGGCTTTGCCGGCATTACTAAATCCTAATGTTGGCTCACGACCTTAATAGTTAATTTCTGCTAAATGCCATGGTTTGATTTCCTCTTAGTTATCTATTTAGAGGTTTAGGTTTGTATTTTTTGGTATTTCTTCACTAAGTCATCATGGTCTAGATTATCAACTTCACGTAATTGTGGAAATAGCTTAGCAAATAATCCAGCTATAAAAACGGTTCCTATTCCACCAACAACTACTGCGGGAACTACTCCCCAAAAATGCGCAGTTACGCCGCTTTCTAATTCACCGAGTTCGTTGGATGCACCTATGAAGACAGCACTTACGGCACTTACCCTGCCTCGCATATTATCTGGTGTGATAATTTGAACAAGGTTATTGCGGATAAATACGCTGACTGAATCGGCCGCTCCGAGCACAGAAAGGGCACCTAATGATAACCAGAAGCTTGTTGATATACCGAATGTAATGATACCCAGGCCAAAAATAGCAACAGTGCTTAATAATATTTTACCCGCATAACGTGAGATTGGGTATTGGGTAAGAGTAAGGGCCCCTACCAATGCACCTATCATGTGGGTTGCGCGTAAGGCGCCGAAGCCGGCTGGGCCAACATTTAGAATGTCAGTTGCAAAAATTGGGAGAAGGGCAGTCGCGCCACCGAGTAGAACAGCAAATAAATCTAAGCTAATTGCACCAAAAATAATTTGACGTTTCAAAGTAAATTTTAAGCCAGCGAGTATATTTTTAATTGTAACCGGTACACGACTTATAATTTGGGTGTCGACTGTAATCATAAGGGTAGAGATTGTGGAGAGAATAAAAAGGAAGAAGGCAATACCGTAAACCCATTGCTCACCGGCTATGATAATAACCCCAGCTATTCCTGGACCCGCAATTCTCGCCATTTGAAAACCACTAGATGTCCAGGCGATAGCATTGGCTAAATGTTTTTTTGGGATGAGGAGGGGAACAATTGCACTTTGTGCGGGTGATTGAAAAGCGCGTGAGATTCCTAAAAAAATCAATATTGTAAACATAGTTGGAAAGTTTGCATTGTCGGTTATTGTCATGAGAAAAAAAGCTAAAGCGCAGAGTGTCTGAATTGCTACACATATCGACAAGATTTTTTTACGCTGGTACCTATCAGCGACTGAGCCAGAAACGAGGAATAGCATCAAAAAAGGCAAAAATTGTGCTAAGCCGACCAAGCCGAGGTCCAGTGCTTTTCCAGTTAACTGGTAGACCTGCCAACTGATTGCGGTTATTTGCATATCAATCGCTAACACACCCAGCACTCTTGCCATCCAAAAAAAGCGGTAATCTTTATGTTGAAAGGCGGCGCGGCCTGATTTATTTTTGAAGCTTATTTTAGATGGTTTGTTCAACACGAGGGCCTTTATAACTTTATTTTCACAAGTCTTTTTTATTGATGAATAGCGTACTTTTTCGTCATTTTGTCTAGCGCTAAAGAAAGTCTCTTGAGCCTGGTGTGAATTTTTTATTAATACTTTGTGATTTGATTTTGTGTGAGGCTGGGTTTTTTCCCGTGCTGGCATATGCTTCGGTTAGATAGCCTAATCGATAAGAGAAATCATAAAGCTTTTCTGCGAGTATATGAGTGACTATACCTTCTCGCTGTAGCTTGCCTTCAACGCCGAGCAAGTAAGAGCCAATCACGGTTCGGCGATAACGCTCTACTTTATGAGGCCAGACGATCAGATTAGCAATGCCAGTCTCGTCTTCAAGAGTAATAAAAATAACGCCTTTTGCGCTGCCCGGACGCTGACGGATCAAGACTATGCCTGCTAAACGCACTATGCTCTCAGGTGCGGCAGTTGATAGCTCAGCACAGGTAATAATTCCTTCAGGTGCAAAGCCGTTGCGCAAAAGTGCCATTGGATGGGATTTGAGCGATAGCCGGAGCGCTTTGTAATCAGCCACAACACTCTCACCAAGGGTTATATTAGGCAACTTGACGGAGGGTTCTTTGTATAATTGATTTTTGGGTAATCGTGTAAATAAGGGTAATGGCTTTGCATCATCTAGTCCGTTGACTGCCCATAGAGCTTGCCTGCGGTCAAGCCCTAAAGACTGGAAGCAGTCTGCATTGGCGAGCTTTTCCAGCGCGCCCCGTTTGAGCTGTGTCCGGTCTTTCAACATTGGTATCTGCCAATAACCGTCTTCCCGTGCTGAGACGAGATCATCAGCAGCTTTTAGTTGAAGTCCTTTTATTTGGCGGAAGCCAATGCGTAATGTAGTATTTTGATCATTAATATGCCGCCATTTATTAATTGCCCCATCTTTATCTTCTTCCTCAGCTGAGGCAAGGGTAGGGATAGCGGGTTTTATAAATTCCAACGTATAATCCCACTCACTATTATTGACATCTATTTCTTGTGTTACTACGCCATGAGCTTGGGCATCGCGGACAATTTGGGCAGGTTTATAGAATCCCATTGGTTGACTGTTGAGAAGAGCGGCAGCGAATGCGGCAGGATAGTGGCATTTGAGCCATGAGGAAGCATAAACCAAAAGTGCAAAACTAGCTGCATGAGATTCAGGGAAGCCATATTTACCAAAGCCTTCAATCTGCTTAAAACAACGTTCGGCAAAATTAATCTCATAACCGCGTTTAACCATACCTTTGACCATGCGATTGTGGTAGTGTTGAATATTGCCAGTATGTTGAAAGGTGGCCATGGCACGCCTAAGGCCATCAGCTTCGTTTGGCGTGAATCCCGCAGCCACAATTGCGATTTGCATCGCTTGCTCTTGAAATAAGGGGACACCTTTGGTCTTCTCTAATACTTTTTTAAGTTCTTCCGACGGATATTTGATTTCCTCTTTGCTGCTGCGTCGACGTAAATAAGGGTGTACCATATCGCCTTGTATGGGACCGGGACGGACAATTGCGACTTGGATCACTAGGTCGTAGAAACAGCGGGGTTTAAGCCGTGGTAACATATTCATTTGTGCTCGGCTTTCAACTTGAAAGACGCCAACGGAATCCCCTAGACACAGCATGTCATAAGTCGCTTTGTCATCTGCTGGAATATTAGCTAGGGTAAGCTTGATTGCATGGTGGCGTTCGATTAGCTCAAAGGCTTTTCGTATACAGGTCAGCATCCCCAGCGCTAGTATATCAATTTTTAAAATACCTAACGCATCAAGATCATTTTTATCCCATTCGATGACTGTGCGGTTTTTCATCGCCGCATTTTCAATTGGCACAACGCAATCAAGTCGATCTTTTGTAATGACAAAGCCACCGGTATGTTGACTTAAGTGGCGTGGAAAACCGGTGATTTGTAAAGTTAATGCCAAGATCATACGCAGATTAGGGTCTTTGGGGTTGAGAC
>CAJQSN010000084.1 GCA_905614355.1 uncultured Rhodospirillales bacterium
TTCTCTCAACGTATCCTCTTGCTCCCACGGCATAATAAATGAATCATGGATGGTTAGAATTGTAAGTAATCTAGTCATCTAGATATCTAGTCATATAAATATCTGGATGGGAACTATCCAAGCTTCGCAGCTAAATCCTCTGCTCTTAAATGTGTATATCTCTGCAGCATTCTAAGATCATTATTTTCTGTGATTTTAGAATTGCCATGATTTATATAAAGCGCTGCCATACTGGGATATCTTGACCAGCAGGCTGTGTAGGAATCTGTCCAAACATATCAGCTATAATACCTCGGTGGTAAGCGCTATGCATGGCTAGATGAGTAATAATCATATATCTGGGTAATTTTCCTTTATTACCGCTTATTAATTGATAGTCTATAATTTCCTCTAATTCGCTATCGCTTAGATTAGAAACGTAATCTCTAATTTTCTTATTCATCTCATCTTTAGCTTCCCATATATCGTCTAAATTCTTATATAAAATAGTTTGCAAGTGTTGAAATTTATGCGTTTCACGTTTCATATGAGACAACCAAACCTTATCAATTACTAGTAAATGATTGACTGAGTTTCGAATACTGACCATAAATGAATCACGGTCTCTATTTATTTCTTCAGGTTCTAATTCTCTTATAATTTTAAAAAATTCTTCATTTGCCCAAGTACTATGGTCTAAGAGTGATAGTAAATAATTTTTGTCATTCATGTTTTTTTCCTTGGTTGCTGCTAAGTCTTTACGTGAGTGAATCTATCTTTTATCTATCTCATTTATCTTAACTTCTTAGCTAAATCTTCTGCTCTTAAATGTGTATATCTCTAGCATTCTCAGGTCTTTATGTCCTGTGATTGTTGCAGTTTCCATTACATTCAATCCTTTTTCAAAAAACCTGCCAGTCGCTTCATGTCTTAGATCGTAGAAGTTGAGATCAATGATCCCTACTCGCTTTTTCAAGCGTCCCCATGCTATTCTTATGGCGTTACCAGTAATTGGGAAATTCTTACCCACTTCATCTTTTTTAAATTAGATAACAGTTGAATAGCGCGAAACGTAAACGGAATTATTCGAGGTTCACCCGTCTTTGTATGAGGAATATCTAGAGTTCCTAAGTCTAGTTCGAGATGTTCCGACTGGATATTGATTAGTTCCCCCCTCCTCATACCCGCTTCAGTGGCCAGTTGTATTAAAGGAGATAGCCACGACACACGGCTACGTGTTGCATCCATCGAGAAGAAGAGCTAATCCATTTGTGTTTAAGTCTTCTATCTCTGCCTCTGTTTTTGACGGGTATTTTTATCTGGGTTGCAGGGTTATCATGGATTGGTATGTCCCAATCTTTTTTTGCGACTGTTAGCAAATGACTAAAAATACTGAATTTCCATGAGACTGTGGTACTTTTGACAACTTTAAGTCTTTCATCAGAATAATTAGTAAATATTTCTCTCGTTAGGTTTTTAACTGGATATTTTGATGACTTAGGCGCTTATGGCCCTGAATGGGCGAGTGAGATAAAGATAGATGCCCTGGGTCTCAGTACTAACAGCTAATCCAAACCACAAAAAGCTTGTTTAGTATACAAATATTATTTGGTACTTTAGACGCTACCTATTAAGCTAGTAGTTGCTTTATTTCTTGCAAATCTATTAGAATAGAATTGAGATCAACCCTATCTTCCTGCGAAATATCCCGTTTAACGTTACTGGTTGTATTATTCCCTTTTCTTAGAATATTTTGCACACCCTTAACCGTATAACCATCATTATATAAAAGTTTTTTAATACGCTCGAGTATTAATACGTCTTCTGGCCTGTAGTACCGACGACCACCACCCCTTTTCATTGGCTTTATTTGAGTAAACTTACTCTCCCAGAACCGTAACACATGTTGTGGCACGCTTAATTCTTTTGTTACTTCGCTTATGGTTTGAAAAGCAGAAGGGGACTTAGCTCTCATTATCTTACCAGAAAGGTCTTTTTGAATTGAAGAACTCACTCTTGATCAATTTCACCTAACTTTTTATATCGGTGGGAAAAGAACTAATCCGATCTTTCAATACCTGTGAAGGTCGGAAAACTATAACTTTACGAGGTAGAATAGGAACCTCTTCACCTGTTTTAGGATTACGTCCAATACGTTCTGATTTACTCCGAACTGAAAAGCTACCAAAAGAAGAGAGCTTCACCGATTCCCCGTTGGCCAAAGTATCACTGATTTTAATAATAACAGACTCAAAAAGCTCAGCTGCCTCATTTCGTGACAAACCTATTTCTTGATATATGGCCTCACTAAGTTGAGACCGTGTAATTGTTTGTGAAGCCATAGAATGTCCCCAAAAGAATTGTCAGCGCTAAAACAAGAAAAATAAACCTAAGTTAAAAATCTCTTTGAATCAATAGACTCAATTTTATTTCATAGTTTTTAGTTTTTTATTATCACCCCCAGCGCGCTAACGCAGCACCCCAGGTCAAGCCGCCGCCCATAGCTTCCATAAGTAACAAATCACCCTGCTGAATTCTACCCTCGCATACAGCCTGATCTAATGCCAACGGTATTGAGGCCGCTGACGTATTGGCATGATCTTGCACGGTTAATACAACTTTGTCTTTTGGCATTTTAAGCTTCTTAACAGTACTATCAATAATACGCTTATTAGCCTGGTGAGGAACGAGCCAATCAATATCACTACCCTTCAGATTATTTGCAGCTAAAGCCTCCATTACAACCGAAGCTAAATTTGTCACGGCATGTCGAAATATTTCCTTGCCCGCCATAGTTATAAATCCAGAGGTTTGAGTAGTTGAAGGCCCACCATCACAATAAAGAAGATTTTCCAAGTTTCCATCTGAATGGATATGCGTAGACAGAATACCATCTTCATTACGAGAACGCGTATCAACTTCAACCGCCTGCACCACTACCGCCCCTGCACCATCACCAAACAATACAGCTGTTGTTCGATCTTCCCAATTAAGAAGCCTCGATAACGTATCCGCACCGATAACTAAAGCTGTTTTGAACTGCCCTGTTTTCAACATACTATCAACTATTGACAGCGCAAAAATAAACCCAGAACACACAGCCTGTACATCAAATGCGGCTCCTCTAACGCACCCAATGTTTTTCTGAACTTTAACTGCTGTCGCAGGGAATGTCCTGTCTGGTGTTGTTGTTCCAACAACAATTAGATCTACATCCTGTCCAGTAACTCCAGCATGCGAAAGTGCACGTTCCGCTGCAATTAAGGCAAGATCTGAAGTATTTTCGCCTACTGCAGCATAATGACGCTGTTTTATACCAGTTCGAGAAAATATCCACTCATCGGAGGTATCTATTTTTTTTGCGAGATCTGAATTAGTAACAACATTTTGAGGAAGATATGAACCGCAACCGGTCAGCTTAGATATTATTTCCATTTATAAATTGGCCGATATGTTTGTCTCATCTATCGGTTGTTCAATATCATTAATAATTAAATTTTTAAGGTCCTGTTTTATCACGTCATTAAAATCCTTTTTAACCAACTTAACACCAGCTTGGATGGCATGTGAAAACCCAAGAGCATCAGTTCCCCCATGACTTTTTACGCAGATGCCATTTAAACCAACAAGCATTGCTCCATTATAACGCCGGGGATCAAAATGAGCACGAAATTTTTCTAGTGCTGGGCGCGCGATTATAGCACCAATTTTCGAAATTAAACTACCCTTTAGAAATTTTTTCAAAAAGAATGTGATGAGATGAGCAGTACCTTCCGCCGTTTTTAGAGCGATATTACCTGTAAAACCATCTGTGACAATTACATCAACTGTACCTTTCCCGATATCATCACCTTCAACAAACCCAAAAAACTTAATTGGTAGGTTAGAGTTTTGTAGAATAGATGCAGCTTCTCTCACGGAATCATTGCCTTTCAGGCCTTCCACCCCAACGTTTAAAATTCCAATTAACGGTTGTTCAATATCTAATTCGTATCTTGCAAAAACTTCGCC